>NZ_JAGJEF010000199.1:0-998 GCF_018100875.1 Pseudoalteromonas sp. MMG012 | reverse complement strand
CGGTGATGAGCAACCATACGCATACTGTGCTGCATGTAGATGATATAAAAGCTAAAAGACTGAGTGATAAAGCGGTTATCATCAGATGGCATAAGCTGTTTAAAGGCACCATACTGTCTCATAAGTACATTCAAGGTGAGCGGCTAGACTCAGCGCAGCAATACTTTTTAAATAAAGACATTGAACAATTTAGAGAACGCTTATCGAGTATCAGTTGGTTTATGCGGGTACTGAATGAAAGCATTGCCCGAAAAGCGAATAAAGAAGATAACTGTACGGGTCGATTTTGGGAAGGCCGTTTTAAATCACAAGCTTTACTTGATGAAGCTGCACTGGCAGCCTGTATGGCGTATGTTGATTTAAACCCAGTTAGAGCCAAAATGGCTGATACACCCGAAACATCAGAGTATACAAGCGTTAAAACCCGCTGTGAACATGCCAAAGAAGGCAAGCAACCTAAACACTTGGCACGTTTTGCAGGTAGCCCCCGAAAGCACATGCCCAAAGGTTTACCTTTTGAATTAAAGTCCTACTTAGAACTTGTAGAGTTGACCGGCCGATGTATGCGAGCAGACAAGCGCGGCGCTATCAACCCTATCAACTCTCCAATTTTAGACAGGCTCAACATTGCCCCAGAAAACTGGTTAAAACTCACCACACAATTTACCAAAGTATTCCATGGCGCAGTAGGGCGACCTCAAAAGCTAGATAATTATTGTGCGAGCCTAGAAATAAAACGGCGCGCTAATTACAAGCAATGTGAAAAGTTACTAGCTTAATTTTAGACCATCAAGATAATCTCTATATAACTAATACAGCATAGCTTGGCGGAGTAGGCGTGCCTTATTGCTGGGCATGAGTTCAGTTTTCCCTATCTTTGAGCTTATCGCACATGTGGTTAATTCAATATCATTAATTAGACGATATTTCAGATTGAACATGGTCTATTCATTTGCATTCATTTTTAAGTGGGTGTCAGTTATCAGCTCAAGTTATCA
>NZ_JAGJEF010000198.1:0-1050 GCF_018100875.1 Pseudoalteromonas sp. MMG012 | reverse complement strand
TAACGACTCACGCTATTGAGCTGACCTCTAAAGTCATAGCCATAATCACTGCGCTGTTGATGGGCTTTTTGAGATGCTGCAAACCCTTCTAACGCGGCAACACTGTGAACACTGCGGCTATACGTTGCATCGGTGTATTGATGCAGACTCACTCGCTGACCTAATGTGTTATAACGGTATTCAACTAGGCGGTTCTCTGCATCCAACTTAAAACGTAAGCGCTGTTGTGTATCGTACACATACACCGTGCTGTCTGTGCCTATTTGCTCTTTAATTAACTGGTTATTGCTGTTATAGGCCCGCGTTATCGTGACGCCGTCAGCATCGGTTTCTTGTGTTAAATTACCTTCACTGTCATACCCGTACTGCGTTTGATGGCCCAACCCATTGATCACACTGTGTAATCGACCCGCCGTGTTATAGCCATACTCTTGTTTAACAATTTGGTGATTGTCAACTCGCTCAACAGAGGTTAAGCGCTTTTCAGCATCAAAATGGTAATCAACCTGCGCCCCGCCTATGGTCACGCGAGTATGTGTGGCACTCACATAGTTATATAGGGTTTGATTGCCTTCACCATCAGTGAGGCTTTTTACTCGATGGTCGCCATTGTGTTCTTCATAGCCGATTGTTAATACTGTGCCATCTGATTGCGATACACTTTGTACGCGGTTGCTGTTGCCATCGTAGGTGTAGCGCGTTTCATACACTTTACCATCGGCAATGCTGTTATCGGCTGGGGTTAAATCAACTTTCACTGACGACAAACGCTTATTCGCATCATATCCGTAGTACACACGCGTATTGGCACTACTTTTTCCTGCTTGGGTGGCACCAGATTGGGTTTCTAACTGCGCTATCAGCCCTTGTGCATTGTAAATTAGGGCGGTTTTTTCTGTGCCCGTCGACGTTTTAGTTAAAATACTACTCGCACGCTCACCGGTATATTCTATGGTGGTTTGGTGACCTTGCGGCCCCTGCATGGCCGTTAAACGCCCCGCCGCGTCATAGTGCTCTTGGGTGTTTTTGGTATTAGCACCGTGGATTTTA
>NZ_JAGJEF010000197.1:0-1051 GCF_018100875.1 Pseudoalteromonas sp. MMG012 | reverse complement strand
TATCTAAATCAACAACGTTTGCTGCGTCATTGTGGGGCGCTATTATAGGGAGACTTGAAATAGAGTCAACACTTGAAGTTACAAAATTAGTTCATATGCGGTTTTTATCGCCAATTTTCTTTAGCTCTTCATTTATTACCTATAGGGAATTTATTTTTTAGTTGAATTGAGAAGGCGCTCAATGTTGCTGCAATATGGAGTATGCCATTAGCTTTGATGTGTTGTTTTTATAGCCATTTGTTGTAACTCTTGCTGATTAGGCAGGTGTTAATCTATAAGTTGGAAGTATTGAGCTTCATATGAATGAGCAGCATAGAGGTGCCAATGAGTAAGAATCACCTACGAGTAAAAGTTACACGGGGAGATCAACAAGAGGCACGCATAAATAGTGCAGTTTGTTACGGTGTCATTTTTTGAACTGAGTTGTGTAATAGCCGCCGTATTTGTTAATGGCTGGCGAACCACTTTACTTTGATGTTGGGAGTTAAATTGATTGTGGTTACGTGAATCGTGAAAGTATTCCTCTGAATCGGCATTCTCTATTTATGGTGGAGAGCTGGTTACCTATAGAAGTGGAATGGCTTCATAGGTGATAGAAGAGAGGGCTATGGGTACTTACGCATACTTTCATTGGCCAATGACTGTAAATAAAATGAATCAATCGGGTGCTTACTGTTGGATTATCATGTCAAATCACTCATATACTTATGATTGATTATTACTTGAGTGGACTATTGGTAGTTTTTTGAACAAAAACAAGGGTTTTAATTGAAACATGATGGTGGTGTGGTTATATTAGCACCAAGTTGGTGTTTTTTAGAACGCTCGATAAAAAGTTCCATGAAAACTGTTGACTTTGTTTGTGTGCCTGCATAGAATGCGGCCCGCACTCAGCGATACAGACACGAAAGATTAATCTTTCAAAGTTTGCTAGGTTTGGGGCTATAGCTCAGCTGGGAGAGCGCTTCGCTGGCAGCGAAGAGGTCTGCGGTTCGATCCCGCATAGCTCCACCAAATTATCATAGTGCATTGTCCTAGAGTACACATTTAA
>NZ_JAGJEF010000196.1:0-1077 GCF_018100875.1 Pseudoalteromonas sp. MMG012 | reverse complement strand
TAGATCTTACACCTCACCTTGAAAAGTTGAGAGTTACCCGTTTTGATTAAAGGTGTCGAATCTTCAAATCAAAACTAAAGAGGTAACTCTCATGTTACATACTAACAACCCAATTATTAAACACAAAGCAGGTCTGCTTAATCTAGCCGAAGAATTAGGAAACGTTTCTAAGGCATGCAAAGTTATGGGCGTATCACGAGATACATTTTATCGTTATCAAGAGCTTGTCGATGATGGTGGTATTGATGCGCTTATCAATAAAAATCGTAGAACACCCAATATCAAAAACCGAGTTGACGAAGCAACTGAAAAAGCAGTGATGGAATATGCTGTCGCTCAACCAGCTCACGGCCAACACAGAACAAGTAACGAACTGCGTAAGCAAGGCGTCTTTGTTTCAGGTAGCGGTGTTCGTTCAATCTGGCTTCGCCATGATTTAGAAAATTTCAAGAAACGACTTAAAGCCCTTGAAGATAAAGTAGCCACCGATGGCATTATTCTAACCGATGCTCAAGTTGCTGCGCTTGAAAAGAAAAAGCATGATGACGAAGCTTGTGGCGAAATAGAAACAGCTCACCCTGGTTATCTTGGTTCACAAGATACATTTTATGTTGGTAACCTCAAAGGTGTTGGTCGGATTTACCAACAAACCTTCGTTGATACCTATAGCAAAGTGGCCTTTGCCAAGCTCTATACGACCAAAACACCTATCACAGCAGCAGATGTGTTGAATGATAAAGTCCTGCCGTACTTCGAGCAACACGAGCTTCCTATGCTGCGCATATTAACTGACCGTGGTACTGAATATTGTGGGCGTGTTGATCATCATGATTATCAGCTATATCTAGCGATAAATGATATAGACCATACCAAAACAAAAGCTATGTCACCGCAAACAAATGGTATTTGTGAACGGTTTCACAAAACCATTTTAAATGAGTTTTACCAAATTACATTTAGGAAAAAGCTGTATGCAGATATGGATGAGTTGCAAAAAGATCTGGACGAATGGATGGATTACTACAACAATGAACGAACTCATCAAGGTAAAATGTGCTGCGGACGAACTCCGCTAGA
>NZ_JAGJEF010000195.1:0-1129 GCF_018100875.1 Pseudoalteromonas sp. MMG012 | reverse complement strand
GGCGGTTTGCCTCCATTAGCTTTATGCGGCCTTTTATGATTATAAAACCACAGCCAACTTGTAGCATGTTCTTGAATCTCTTCCAACGTATCAAATAAGTTTTTGCTCAACCAGCTATATCTAATTGTTTTGTTATGTCGTTCGATGTAAGCGTTTTGTTGTGGGTTGCCCGGCTGAATATATTCAATTCGAATTCCATGCTGTTTCGCCCAATGAGTAAATTCATGACTGATAAATTCAGGACCATTATCACAACGAATGACGCTTGGTTTACCTCGCCACTCAATGAGTTGATTTAGGCTTCTTATCACTCTAATCGCTGGAAACGAATACCCAACATCAATCACCAACCCTTCACGTTTATAATCATCAATGATGTTAAATAAACGTATTTTTCGGCCATTACTTAACTGGTCATGCATAAAGTCGACCGACCATACTTGATTGCGCTTTATTGGCTCTTTAAGAGGCTCTGGTTTATGCCGTTTCAATCGCCTTCTAGGGCGTATTCTCAAATTAAGGGCTAACTCACAATAAATACGATAAACACGCTTATGGTTCCATTTAAAGCCTTCTACATTTCGCAAATAGTCATAGCACAGACCAAAACCCCAATCGGTTTCGTTCTCGGTTAATTTTACTAGCCAGTCGGCTATTTCAGCGTTTTCTGAACTTAGCTTTGCTTGGTAGCGATAGCAACTTTCACTGATACCAAACGCTATGCAAGCCAGTTTAATACTGATGTTATGATTAGAAACCATATGCTGTGCCATCACTTTGCGTTGCGACGGCTTCACCACTTTTTTTGCATCGCTTCCTGAACTATTTCCGCTTTTAAACGCTCTTCGGCATACATTTTTTTCAGGCGACGATTTTCTTCTTCTAATTCTTTCATGCGAGCCATAAGTGATGCGTCCATCCCGCCATATTTTGCCCGCCACTTATAAAAAGTGGCGCTACTCATACCGTGCTCACGACATAGCTCTGGCACAGGGATCCCTGATTCTGATTGTTTTAAAATAGCCATTATTTGGCTGTCACTAAATTTTGATTTTTTCATGTAGATCTCCTTCGTCTAATTTACGAGAAAATTCTACTTTTGAGGACTGTTATTTTTTGGGGGGATTAC
>NZ_JAGJEF010000194.1:0-1168 GCF_018100875.1 Pseudoalteromonas sp. MMG012 | reverse complement strand
ACCCTAACTGCAGCAATCACTAACGTACTTGCAAAAGTATACGGTGGTGAAGCAAAAGACTTCGCAGCAATCGATAACGCTCCAGAAGAGCGTGAGCGTGGTATCACAATTTCAACGTCTCACGTTGAGTACGATACACCGACTCGTCACTACGCACACGTAGATTGTCCAGGACACGCGGATTATGTTAAAAACATGATCACAGGTGCTGCACAAATGGACGGCGCAATCCTAGTAGTTGCTGCAACTGACGGCCCTATGCCACAAACACGTGAGCACATCCTACTTTCTCGTCAGGTTGGCGTACCTTACATCATCGTATTCATGAACAAATGTGACATGGTTGATGACGAAGAGCTACTTGAGCTAGTAGAGATGGAAGTTCGTGAACTTCTTTCTGAGTATGACTTCCCAGGTGATGACTTACCACTAATCGCAGGTTCAGCGCTTAAGGCGTTAGAAGGCGAGAAAGAGTGGGAAGACAAGATTGTAGAGCTTGCAGAAGCACTAGATTCTTACATTCCAGAGCCAGAGCGTGACATCGATAAGCCATTCATCATGCCTATCGAAGACGTATTCTCAATCCAGGGTCGTGGTACAGTAGTAACAGGCCGTGTTGAAGCTGGTATTGTAAACGTGAACGACGAAGTTGAAATCGTAGGTATGAAAGAAACTACGAAGACAACTTGTACGGGTGTAGAGATGTTCCGTAAGCTTCTAGACGAAGGTCGTGCGGGTGAGAACATTGGTGCACTTCTACGTGGTACTAAGCGTGAAGACGTTGAACGTGGTCAAGTACTAGCGAAGCCTGGTTCAATCACGCCACACACGAAGTTCACTTCAGAAGTATACGTACTTTCGAAAGATGAAGGTGGTCGTCATACACCATTCTTCAAAGGTTACCGTCCACAGTTCTACTTCCGTACAACTGACGTAACAGGTAACGTTGAGTTACCAGAAGGCGTAGAAATGGTAATGCCTGGTGATAACATCAAGATGACTGTAGACCTAATCGTACCAATCGCGATGGACGAAGGTTTACGCTTCGCTATCCGTGAAGGTGGTCGTACAGTTGGTGCTGGTGTTGTTGCAACTATCGTTGAGTAATATCGACCATAGTTAATGCATAAGCATTGATAAGAAACCCAAGCTTAGGCTTGGGTTTTTT
>NZ_JAGJEF010000193.1:0-1200 GCF_018100875.1 Pseudoalteromonas sp. MMG012 | reverse complement strand
TTATCAATGTGAAATAAACTAATAATTTCACACTAGAATTAAATTTCATCGGGACTTTCCTTGTGTTAGGTATCAATAAACTCAGGTGTGAGCTTTAAAATGTAATGGCACTGAGGGCTGATAACACAATAAATTTATGTATCGTATTTTTATTCTGATCGTTTGTATTGTGGAACAAGTAAATAGCCCTTTCCTGTTATAATCATACAGATCTACATATTAGTCTTTAAACACGTAACGAATACCATAAAACAAAGTAAGATAAGAGGTTGTAATATGCGTGTCACCTTTGAGAGGTGTGTAATGCCAATCAAAACCTTGTGGAGAGCTTTCTGCCAATAACTTAACAAAGTTATGCATTGCATTTGCGACATCTTCTCCCTCTTCTTTGTGAGTTGCTAAAGTAAGATACAACGTTTTATTACGCATTTTATCGTCGTTAGTTGGTGCTATTATCTTGTTATACAAGTCGATATCATCACCTTGTAGCGGTGGGCTGGCAGCGATATAATTTTCAAAGTTAACAGCGGTGTTAGCGAGTAAATTGACCGTATAAAAGCCAGCCAATGAATGACCAAATAGCGTATTTTTCCCCACCGTTCTGTAATGTTTATCAACGTGCGTCATCACTTCATTAGTTAAAAACAGTGTGAACTTTTCACTGTGTGTATTTAAATTTTTCTGTCTCATTCCTTCATTATTTGTTACTGCAACAATAATTAACTCAGGTATCTGGCCTGCTTTATGTAGCAACTCAGTCGCAATAACAGAGTGATATAAATGTCTTTCTCCATCAAGTAGGTAAAGCACTGGATAACGTTGCTTAGACTTTTTATACCCTGAGGGTAAATGAACAATAATATTTCGATTTTCTTTTAAGATTGTCGATTGAAGCGTTACTTGTTCACCAAACTGCATCGTTACTGGCTTATCGATGGTACCCGCAACTGCTTCTATCTGTAGTCCCACACATGCACATGTAAATAAAAATGCGTTAACTATATTCAAAGCCATTTCCTTTTGTATGAGTATAAATAAACACTATTTCGATAAAACCCGAATCTTTGTGTATTTATAACGAGTTTATAAAATGATGTATTTTTAGTGTATTTTTTATTATTTCATCAACCATAGCGGAGTTCCTATTTTGATTCAATCGTTTAGTAACTACTGCTTGGTGTCATGATTATTACTCTGACA
>NZ_JAGJEF010000192.1:0-1206 GCF_018100875.1 Pseudoalteromonas sp. MMG012 | reverse complement strand
ATTTATGGATCGCATTGCGCTTGTTACTGGTACGATGAGTTGTTACTCTCAAAATAAATAATCATAATTTTGAGGCAGCGTCATGCAGGAGTTTTTCGAAAAGTTTGCAATTAATACAAAAGTGAATGTGGTGTGGGGAGAAATGGATGCGTTAGGGCATGTGAATAACGTGTCGTATTTTCGTTATTTTGAAACCGCGCGAATTGATTTTTTAAAACAAACGGGCTTACTGTCTATATTGTCAGAACCCAGCCATAGCCCTGTTTTGCGTGATACTTACGCGCAATACAAACGGCCAGTTACTTTTCCTGATACGTTGCATATTGGTTCATATATTACTGACATCAAAGCAGACCGTTTCACGATGCGCTACGAGGCGTTTAGTGAATCACAGCAAGCAATATGCACAACTGGGTATGCGAGTGTGGTGATGTTTAATATGAACACAGGGCAAAAAGCCGCCATTCCAAGCAATATGCTAACCATACTGAAGCAGTACACGTTGGACAACAATCGCAACTGACGGGGCTAAAAGTTCAGTTGGATGGGCGCTATTATTGTTATGTCTTGGAGCGTGAACGCCAAGTGACCCATAGGGCAATTGCACGAGGTAAGACCTACCCTTGATTATCCACCTTATATGTAAGTATTAGGTTGAAACCAAAATAGAGTTAAAACAGCAAAGCTTTATAAAATTACAATTTAGAAAACTAAAGTTAATATTTATAAGGTGGTTAATTTTACTATAAGGAAATAACTCGTATGAAATCTATTTCACTCCTCTTACTTTTACTCTGTACACTTGGTGCGCAGTCTAAAGCACAGGGTTTAGAACCTCAATTTAATTTATATTTTAAAAAAAATACTTTAGAAACGCTGAACCTGAATGACATACAACGAAGTACATTACAAGCCATCATCCAAAATGCCGAACTAGACAAGCAAGTAGATGCAGAATATGCAAACGGCACGAAAGGTGTTTTCGGAGACTTAAGTCGGACAGTCCCCTATACAGGCAATGAAATATTTAACATAGCAATAAACAGCGGTAAAATAGATTCTGAGAATTTCACTCTAAAACCCATTTATTTAGCTTATGGTCGAGATTTAAATTTAAGACGCATTGAATTTGAATCTAAAATTAAAGGAGTTAGAGCTAGGCTACACATATTTATGGAAGGTGAAGGGAAGTTTGCATCCACTCAA
>NZ_JAGJEF010000191.1:0-1214 GCF_018100875.1 Pseudoalteromonas sp. MMG012 | reverse complement strand
CATTCCTTGCTCTTGTCATTTTAATCACTCAAATAAACTGGATGTATAAACAGTAGTTAAACCACCCAATTATGCAAGAAATTTGTGCCTGTCCCATCTTAATCTACCACGACGAGATAAGCTTTGTTTCATGCCATAGAGCCAGCTTAAGGTTAACCGATAAATGTCTAGTGGCCCTAAACAATAAGTTGTATAGACTGATTTAGGCAGCGATGAGTCGCAATAAGAGACCCTCACTATGTGTTTGCCGTAAACGATTTTAACGGCTCACCGACATAACGAAGTTGGATAGATTTAAGAATTGCCGATACAAATTAGCCGCTTAAAAGCAGCTAAAAAGAATCGTTATGCTTACTTGACCCGAGAAGGTTCATATGTGTTAGGTTACGGATAACTTTAAACACGAATTGAGTTTCCCTGATTTGAAAACATTAAACTTACTGCCCTTTTCGTAGTAATTCCCCAGTCATCGATTTCCCAGCGCTTATACCCTTCGTCAGTGAGGAAAATTTGAAGCTGAGTAAGTACAAAGTCTTCCCAGTTTTTTACCAAACTAAGTGATTCATTTTTCTCGTAATCGTGAAATTCTTCATTTTGATATTTTGTAACCCCTATAGTTCCGTCAGAAATCAGCCCACTTAATACAACCTGAACCTTTTCACCTTCGACGCCCCGAGCATCAAACTCGGTTTTAAGTTCATTCACCTCAGACTCTTCAGAAGCGAGAAGAGCTACTAAAAATTGAAGTTCATTTGAAGCTAATTCTTCCATCAGTTACCTAACTATTTAGTATTTATGCGGCACATTGTTTGTGCTGCATAATTGCTTGTTGGACTGAGCCGCTACCTGCTCTGTGTGTCAGAGTTGGTGTTATTTATGCTATGGGAGTTTGCTTTTAGTAGCATAACTTGTCTTACGCCTATTTTATCGGCTTGTCTTTCGCGCTTGGGCCATCCCTGCATTACTCAGTACGTTTTATCTTGCCATTAGAGCTAATTTTCGCTGATTTATCAATGATATTTTCACCACACACGCACTTTTCTAACCCGAACACTTAAGCAGGTTAACGCTTTCATTTAACTCAGCAAGCTCTGCTGCTAACTCGTTCGTGCTCATTTCATTGTCTCTTCACTTGCATTAACCATTTAGCTAAATCGTAAGAGCCCTATTTTATATACTTCAAAGAAATTTGTGCCTGTCCCATATTTTAACTA
>NZ_JAGJEF010000190.1:0-1277 GCF_018100875.1 Pseudoalteromonas sp. MMG012 | reverse complement strand
AGCTCAAACAGCTCAAACAGCTCAAACAGCTCAAACAAACAAGCTACGCCTCGATACGCAAGTAGTAATGCCAAAAATAAACGAAAATCTTGTAAGTGTGCGTAAGCAGTTAACTGAACTAACCAAAAACAATACGTGTGACAACACCGTACAATGTCAGGTGATGCCAGTAGGTAGTCGAGCATGTGGCGGGCCTAGTAGCTACCTTGTCTTCTCAAAAAAATACGCAAGCCCACATAAAGTATCCACACTAGCTGGTAAAATTACTCATTTAGAAAGCCAGTATAATGCAAAAAACCGTATGGTCAGTATTTGTCAGCACTTAACGCAACCAAGCACCCAATGTGTTGAAAACAAATGTGTTAAAATTGAAGGCAGTGCACAAGCGACTTACTAAGGAGCCATGATGAAAAGCATTGCTTACTCAATAACTATTTTACTCTTAGCTGGCTGTGCCAGCTCTCCTCTCAACTATAACAACGACGGCTCCTCCCCCTCATTGACAACTCTGATTGCAGATAAATCTTGTGATGCAAGCTTTCAATGTAAGGTACTCAGTATCGGAGAGCGCCCTGCTTGTGGTGGTCCTAGCGAATATTTGATCTATTCTAATAAAAGTTTAAACGAAGACCTTGTTGAAAAGATGGCTGCACAGATAACAAAACAAGAGCAGATGAGTAATAAGCAACAAGCGAGTGTCGATGTATGTAAGCAAGTACTGCCTATTCAATCACTCTGTATTAATAAAAAATGTGAAGCATTTACGATCAAGTAACTACCTTATCAATTGCCCTACGAGTGACAATACAATTATCACTAGGGCACATCCACCCGCACGCCAAATATAAACAACATTAATTTCTTTCTTAATCCAATAATCGTAGAGAAACCGCGAAAAGTAAGTTGCCGACACTCCAAATAACGCAAAAGTCACTAATAATAGTAATAGATAGAACGACACATCAACCCTTACATATACCTAATCAAGCCATCATCATAAAGCCATTAGCGCTACGATGTACATACTTAGATGTGGATACTTACTCCATGTTAGATAAACTTTTAGCCTGTATCACCGCGACATTTCGGTGTTTTATAGACATGCCGAGTTCTCAGTCTGCGCCAGAAAATCGCGAGTATCGTTTTCGGGGGAATCATACCTTGAACAAATACGCAGTAATATATGATTTTAAGCCACGGGATAGCACCCACAGTACATTCTCATGATAAAATATCATCTTGTGATATGAAGAACTTTGCCTAGTACATACGTTATA
>NZ_JAGJEF010000019.1:0-74041 GCF_018100875.1 Pseudoalteromonas sp. MMG012 | reverse complement strand
GGTTATTACGTCGATGATTAATAGCTGACCAGAATTCGTTACAACCGCAACAAGTGAGTTACTTGTTTCTGGGTGTTGTAATACGACATGGCTAACAACACTGCCATTTAATAGAATGCGCTCAGCTACTTGATATTCATTGCCATTCTCTTTTAAAAAAGAAACAAAATCGAAGCCATCATTCGTGTCTATTATAGTGATCTCATTAATAGAGTCTGAGTAATGTTCTATATGTATGAAATCTTTCACGATACCAATCCCTGAGAATTTAAAAATTGGCACTGGATCACCCGAGTTTGCATAAGTATTTTGAATAAAAGTTTGCAGTATAAAGACCATTACTGCCATTAACTTGAAATAAACTAATTTCGCCTGCATCGTAGCATTCCTTTAAGTCAGAGTATTAATTAGGAACATACTATGATACGACTATACACTCAACAAAACCTTTTACAGGGTCTCCTTATTAAGTATTAATTAACTTGAATAGTTTGAAATTACTTTCAAGCACTACGACATATCAATTTGACTGCTCCATAAACTCCGCTCTTTCATCTTTGCACTCATACGATCCCATTTCAAATTCACGGCAGATCCAGGGGCGATTCTCATAAATCGTACACATAAACGTTTCTCTGTCGAGTGCTGAACACCAACCGTCCGCTAAACGCTTCATAGTTTCTGCGCCCCATTTATCAATACTTAGGTGCTGCGCAGGTACGCCTGTGTCGCTAATAACCATCACTTCTAATCGACAACAGCATGCTTTACATGTTGCGCAAGTAGGTTCAGGTTCTGGAATATTCTTAACCGATATAGACATAACTATCTACGTTGACTGCGAGGCAGGCATTGTACGTCAATTTCAAGGTTAAATATATTCTGATGAGTGCATTTGTGTAGTGCAAACGTTATATGTCGAACGTTCTATTATAAACTTTGAACTTCCAATGTGTTAGTCACGGGTTCTTAACATCATTGGGTGGTCTTCATTAAGCTGAAGTAAATCCCATAAATTACCATATAAGTCTTCAAAAACCGCAACAGTGCCATAATCTTGCTGTGCCGGAGGCCGGATAAAGCGAATACCAATTGATACCATGTGTTCATAGTCTCGCCAAAAATCATCCGTATTCAAAAACAGAAATACCCTACCACCAGCTTGGTCGCCAATAAATGCTTTCTGCCTCGGTTTAGATGCTTTAGCCAATAGTAGTGCTGTACCTGTGGAGTTTGGTGGCGCAACAACGACCCAGCGCTTATTTTGTTCCGCTTGATATGTGTCTTCGATTAGATCAAACTTCAGCTTGTTAACATAAAACTCAATTGCTTCATCGTAATCATCCACGACGAGTGCTATGTGCATAATATTTTGTTTCAAGATTCACCCTATTTAACTCGTTCATTATTCTCATGGTTTTCTTACTTGCGTGGGTTTTCCCCCATACATCGACCATAATATACATTGTTTTTAATAATAGCTTACCCATTTTTCGACAAAAGCCTTCCCTGAATTTAAATTAGCTAGAGCCGTCTTTGGCATTCTGACATATACCAAAACGTATTAAAAAAGCCGCTACATTCTACGAGCGGCTTATAATTTGTCTTTGTGAACTTAACGCAAATAGTTATACAGTAACCCTTAAAAACAACGGATTGTAGTTATCTATAGCAGTAACTAATAAAAGCTATCAGGGTCGGTGTAGCCAATGCTCTCGGAGGATAGGCTATTTATCACTCAAGCAAGTACTGTTTGGCAACGCCGATGATTTCCTCCAAACCCCCCATTCATCAGCGCTATACGCCTTGCTAGGTGACATCCCACCTACAACATACCAAGCGTTTGTATATTCAAAACAGTCAATATCATCGATTACAATATTACCGGGGTCGTTGTAGAGCTTACTTGCATCCCAATAGCCATCTTTAACCTGTGGTGGAGGAGTATGCGGACCACTCTCAAACGTACATGCCCCCGAGTCATTGATAGTAAATGTTATTTGAGCGCTCAGAGAAACGTAAGCTTCGTCTGTTGATGCCTTTAGTGCTTGTAATGCGGTGTTTGCCTGAGCAGTACAATCAGCTACACCATCGCTGGTTTTTAATTGCGTGAAAGCGCCATTAATATCAACAGCAACTCTGTTTTTTGCTAACACGAATTCATTTACATCGGCTTGCCCAGCTTCATTGCTGGTCGCTACCAAACTAGTACCTGAATACTCGTTATATAAATAAAACTGCTTTTTGCCAAGTTCATCGTATGGGCCTCCCTCACCAAGCTCATAAATGGGCAAGTTAACAATTATTTGTTCTAGCACTTTACCAAAGTCAGTACGATATGAAATAACCCCATTGCTACTGAGTGTATCAAAGCTCTGCTGAGCCGCAGCCTTTGCTTTCGCGGTTATAGCAGCAGAATAAAACCCATATGCTTCAAGAACATCCAAGTAGTTACTCACATCAGACCAACTTAAGTCGGTATCATAACTTGTCGCAGAGTGCTTAGCCGCAAGTGTTAGGGTATTTGTCACATCTGGAATTTGTCTAATATAACGTGCGCCAAAGTCATTTTGCTTTTGAAAGCATGTCCAGTCATCTTCAAGGTCTTCTGCAATACCGACACAATGGTCAAATATCTCTTGAGTGCGCAGCACTTGGTCTTTTGCAGCATAAGGACCACGATTGTACATAAAAGACATTAGCATAGATAAAGCATCAGCATCTTTTGACTGTTGAATGAATAAGTGCATAGAGTCTTGCGACGAGTCCGAACCCTGATTCCATGGTAAAGAGCCACTTACAATCGCTAACGCAGAGCCATTGTAAAAACCACTGCTTATGGAAGACCCAAGTATATTGCGTGCAGGTCCCGTGTGTGAACTTAGTACCGTTTGTGGTTCTAAGTCTTTATAAGGTAATGGAAAGCCACCGCCCACTACACCCTGTAATTCTGCCCATGCGCTACCAGGATATTCAATTTGTAGTACACCATCATCCTCATCCACCCCAGCAGGTAAATCCTTGCCTAAGGAACTTTCTTGCAAACCTTTTGATACAAAGTAATTGGGGTTCATCTGTCTGTCAAAATAGTCTCCGAAACGCTCACCCGTTGCAAACGGCTTTGTTAAATCGAATGTACCACTTGCTCCCTTTCTTAAGCCATATTGCATTTGTACTCGACTTGACGCACTCGCGTGGGCAAAAGCCAATGCCCACAATTTGTGCTCTATCATTGTTGCTGAAGAAGGTTTATCTTTTATTGATAAGTTAATTATTGTGCCAAACTCCCCCTTCCAATCAATGCTATAAAATTGACCAGGCTTATTACACCCCTCACGATCAATATCGTAACCTCCGTCGGGCGTCTCAATGATCTCGCAGTGGTAATTAACCGTCACTTTATCTGCTAATGATATTGTATAATCTACTGCATTCGCTTGTTGTGGTAGCAATTGTTGATACTGCTCATTACTTATTGTTTTTACCGCAAATGCGTTTGTACATAGGCCCAGCAAGATACAGGCACTTAAGTGCTTTTTATTAAAAATATCCATTTTTTCCTCTACATATTGTTTTAAATAAAACTCAGCCCACCAAGACAGCGCTGTCATTAATAAACTGAAAACATACAAATACCTCTTTTGAGAAATGATTATTTGCATACAATATACTTTAGTGGAGTTTTCGGAACTAACAAATATATTTTTAACTAATTTGCAAAAATGCAGTAAAGGCATACTTAATGTTACGGCCGTTTATTTTTATCTACATAATAAAGCTAATACTCTAGTTTAAAGAAACACTGAGCAGACTCTAAATTTGTAAGCTGATGGCCTTCAATAGATTAGTGACTTGTGCGAAGCAAAGAATTAAAGCAGTTTTATTAATACACCAACACTAAGTTGTTTAACAATAGAGTTAAAGCTCCGTTTAAAATCATTAATATTAATATCAATAAGTTAACTTTATTGGGTACTAACTTTTCTTGTTATCATCCAATACTTTAGCTAGTGTTAAGCTGTTCAAATTCAGTATTGGTACTCTATGCATAAATGCGTCCCTTTTAATAAGTATTTTTACTTCATCGGTTTTGTGTGTTTTATTTTTTATGCCGCTTTTCATATTCTTAGAGGCAACCTAATCATTGCCTCTATTTCAATTATTAATGTGATCGCGATTACCTTTATTCTTGTTAAGTATAAAAATAACCAGTTGCAACATATACACAATGATCTATTCATCGCGCTACTTTCCTTATCTGTGATTGCGGCATGTTATGAACTGGGCAGCCGTGGCATCATTTATATATTCCCTGTGGTGGCGGGATATATTTATTACTACAAGGCAAAAGTTGCCATCATCGTCAGTACAGCACTGTGTACATTTGCGTTAATTGCTTCTTTAAAACATCTCGATTACGAAACTGCAATAAGAACACTGGTGCCCATTATGATTACCGTGGTGATCAGTTTTTTATATGCAAAGAAAGTCGAATATCATCAAACGCAACTTAGACACATTGCCAAAAGTGATCATTTAACGGGGTTATACAACCGCCGAAAGCTCATATCCTGGCTAAAAGAAAAAGAGGCGCGCATCAGTCGCAACAACCATTTGCTATTTTTATGCCTTGGCGTTGACAACTTTAAACATGTTAACGATCAATATGGCCACTCTTTTGGCGATTATTTATTACAAGAGATTGCCAGTAAAATTGAAGAGCAGATCAACCCTCTGAGAGCAGGTGATAAAGGTATAGTCTTGTCTCGCGTTGCTGGAGACGAATTTATCGTCGGCATTTATGGAGTCATACCTTACACACTTATTAAATCAATTAGTCCTAAATTGTTAAACTGCGTAAATAATATTGATTGTATACAGGGGGTTTCGCTGAGCGTAGATGCTTGTGTTGGCCTAACAACTCGTTCGAGCGCATTTTCATATGAGCAGGTTATTAAAGAAGTACATATCGCCATGTATGAAGCAAAGAAAGCATCAAAGAATCAAACCCGCTTTTACTCTTCTAAGCTTGCAAAAGCAGTACAAGAAAAGCTTCACGTTGTTGAGCTATTAAAAAATGCGCTGCTAAAAGACGAGTTTTACTTAGTATTCATGCCGGTTTATGGACCAACAGGCAGTAATATTACAGGGGCGGAAGCGCTGATCCGCACGCATAATGATGCACTTTCAAGTTACACGCCCGACATTTACATTCCCATTGCGGAAGAGCATGGGCTAATTCATCAGTTGGATGAAATGGTGATTAGAAAAGCTTTCAAGACACTAAAACAAAGTGTGTTGAATCATACCGAAACATTTTCATTAGCCATTAACATTTCGTCTCAACAACTTAAAAATAAACACTTTGCAACCATGGCTCACAAAATGGCGCTTGAGGAAGGAGTTGATCCACGACAAATTGAGTTTGAGTTAACCGAAACGGCACTCGTCGATTTTGATCAAACGTCAATCGATATTATTAAGCAAACCAAAGCGTATGGGTTTAGTGTCGCGCTCGATGATTTCGGTACCGGTTATACCGCCTTCAGTCAACTGCGCAACTTTCCTGTAGATACATTAAAAATAGACCGTTCATTTACCTCAAACATAGATAACTCAGGTATTGATCAAGGTAAGATGGTCGATGTAATTTTATCACTCGCTCATTTATACAATTTGAACGTCGTCGCTGAGGGGGTTGAAAACAGTCAGCAACTCGACTATCTAAAGCATCGACAGTGCGATTCATATCAAGGATATTACTTATCTAAACCCATAAGTTGGTCCACCATGATTGAGCTAATCGAAGAGAAACGCCAATGATCTTATCTTCTCAAAACGTTTGGTGTTAGTGCTGATATGAATACAAAATTACAATTCGGTATTGACCAATTATTTAAACAGCAACCTGTTTTGGTGAATCGTTACCCGCGCTACGCCGCTGCAGTTGTTTTTATAACGGCGTTACTGCTGTGTTATTTCCCAATTAAATATGCGCTTAACGCATAATGGATGTTAGCCATATCTGTCGTTATCATCATTTCAGTGCTATTGATCACCGGTGTACGACGCTAAAAAAACCATTAAATGTGTTTAATAGTGTGCTCATAGGTGTGGTAGAAGGAATGATGCTAATGTACTTAGCATCAAGTTCCCCTCTTGCCGCTGCAATCTGGTTACCGGCATTTTTAGTCGCTCTTTTCTTGTTGTTTCCTTTCAAAGTAGCATGTGGTTTTGCATTTTTTTATTGGCTTACCCTGTCAACATCATTTATATCGCAACTAGACTTCGAAATTGCATTACGCAGTACGTTATCATCGTGCATTGTGATGATGCTCACTGCAGTTATCGTCAAAATATACAATGATGCAATTGGCACTGCTGAAGGGCTCGCAACAGCCGATGTATTAACCGGTGCACTAAATAGGCGCACGATGCTCAATGTGTTGCATAAAGAGCACGAGCGGGTCGCGAGGTATGGGCAAACATGCTGTCTTGTGATGATTGATCTAGATAATTTCAAAATGCTTAATGATACTTATGGCCACTCCTCTGGAGGTGAGTTGCTTATACGGTTTGTAAAATTAATGCATGAATCGATACGCAAGAATGATACGTTGTTTAGACTAGGGGGCGATGAATTTATGCTTGTACTGCCCTGCCTACAAATAGCAGATGCTTATGCCTTTGTATCCAGATTACAAAAAATAGTACCACAGGTCGTTAACTACAAAACTGTAGAGCTAGGAATGAGTTTTGGTGTATGCGAAATGAGTGAAAGCGATACAATCAATGAGTTAATTCACAACGCCGATATTGCCCTTTATCAAAATAAATTGTCTCGTAAAGCAAACACTCAACTATAATTACGAGTGCATCCATGTTAACTAACCACAAAATAAGCCACACTAAACAGTACAAAAATAAGTGATATAAGTAACATAACTAAACATAGAGGTTATTAACTGATGGTCCTAAGAGCATTCTTTATTATCGTCTTTTTACTCACTATGTTTGTCAATGCAAGTCAAAGTGGTATCGATTCTCTACTCGATGAGGCAGAAGACTATTTGGTGGTTAAGCCATCTCGCACACTCACATTACTCAATCAGGTTAATAATTTAGCGTCATACACTGATAACACACAAATTCGTTGGCATTTATTGAAACTACGCGCATCAGTTTCCACTAACCGTTTAGTAGAAATGGACAGCTCGATAGAACAATTACAAAGCTACCAACATTCGGCTTATTTTAAAGACAATTTAGTCACTATTTTTAGTGCCATTGGTATTTGGTTTAGAAGATCTGGTTTTCCCCAATATGCGAATGCAAGTTTGAGTTGTGCTTTGACATACGCTAAGAACCCTAAACAACGTTTAGCACTAATTAATAGTAAAGCTCTAGTTGCGCGTTATTTAAAAAAATATCGCCGTGCCGAAGTACTTTACGAGCAAGCTACTTCGATTGCTACTAAACACAATAATAAAATCAAACTCGCAACAATTGCTAATAATTTAGGCGTAATCGCATTAGACAAAAAAGAGTATGAACGAGCCGAGCATTACTTTAGACGCGCATTAAAAGGGCACCAAAATAATGACAATCGCGCTGGTAATGTTACTGCTGGACTTAATTTGTTATTTTTGTTTACTCTCCAAAATCAAGTGGTCAACTATCAACGTTTATATGAACCAATTGCCGCGTTAACAAATGCTTTTCCAAATAAAGCAAAACAAGCTTTACTATTTTGGATACGTACAATGCATAACGCCAAAGGCCAACCTGTAACAGATAACCGGCTTAAAGTACGCCTCGCGAATGAATTTTCAATGTTAGAAAGTCGCAGAGTAAAACAATTAGTTAAATTCTATTTCGCAGAGAAATTAGCAGTTGAGGTCAGCCTAACACCAACCCCAAAACCACGTAAAATCAATCTCAGCTTAATTACTAATATGTCACATTGTGACTGGAAAAGCGCATTACAAAACGATAAGTAAATTTAGGCTTGCATGCTACTTTTTTAATTGCTCATGCATTGCCCAGAAAATTCATCGGGCAATTAGTTCTGACAATACAATATTGTTGTTATTGTCTCGGCTACCACGGATGATCTCATCATTATTAAACGTCACACCAGACTTAAGTAAGCGGTCATACAATACAACATTTACGGTTGCAGCCAGATTCATACAACCTTGTGTTGGCACGTAAATCACATCTTGGCACATCTTCAATGACTCTTTTGCTAAGGAGCCATCTTCTGGTCCGAACATATAAAAAGCACTTTTAGGGTGAGTGTACTCCGTTAATGGTTTTGCACCTTCAATAAGCTCAATTGCGACAGGGGTTGCTCCTAGCGGGAGCATCGACTCCAATGTATCTGCACCGATTAATGGAATATTCTGATAAACCTTTTTAGTATCAGTGGCAAATTTACGTGCATTATCAAAACGTTTACCGGTATAAAATACAGAGTTTACCCCATAACAACCTGCTGCTCTCATTACCGCGCCAACATTACTCGGACTTTTTGGGTTGGTTAACCCTATACATGCAAACCCATTATCGAACATAAACGCCTCTATATACTTCGGTTTCTATATTAAATTTAGCCGTGAACTTAACGCAAGAGGTCCTCCCACATCAAAGTATGCGCAAATTTACACTAATTTCCCCAACAAATCGATAATTATAGGTTTATCAATAAACTCCTTGTCTATGCTATGATCTTCGTATCAGAGATATACGATGTACATATAGCAATGAACTTAGACCTGTTTTGGCAAACCATTACCATTGATGTTGAAATTGAAGATAAAAATAGCCACCTCAAATCACTATTAGAGAGTCTCTCAAGTGACGATATTGAAGCATTTGATACCCACTATAATACGCAACTCAGACGGTTATGGCATTGGGATATTTGGGGCGCAGCATTCGTAACCTGTGGGTGCAATACAGAATATGACTTTTTAGACTTTTGCAATTGGCTACTCACACAAGGTAAGGAAACGGTAGATAATATAATATCGGATCCAGACTCGCTTATTAGCATTGAAAATATCCCGCTAAAAGACGCACTCCCTTATCCCTATTGTGATGAGTTAGATTTAGTCTCAGGGTTATTATACGAGGAAAGAAACGGCAATGAGTTACCGTACCACAATGTCGTTAATTTTGCGCCTCAGGGAAAAAAGTTCAAAAGTAAACCTAAACTACTGAAACAAGTCTATCCACAATTATTTAATAAATATTGGACAAAGGGTAAATGAATTACGGAAAAAGCTTTCGTTACTAGCTCTATCTGTTGACATAAAGGAGAAGAATATCCTCTCCTTTACAACACCATGACGGTTACCCTGTAATAATACGCAACATTCGACGTAAAGGTTCAGCAGCACCCCATAATAATTGGTCACCGACAGTAAATGCACTAATATACTTAGGGCCCATTGTCAATTTACGAATACGCCCAATAGGGACACTTAAAGTGCCCGTTACATTCACTGGGGTAAGTTCCTCTGCACTGACACCTCTTTCGTTAGGGATAACTTTAACCCATTCATTGTGGCCTTCGAGGATTTCTTCAATTCGCTCTACGCTAATATCATCTCGCAACTTTATTGTTAATGCTTGTGAATGGCACCGCATCGCACCAATACGTACACATAAACCATCAATCGGTATTGGAGAACAGCTTGAGCCAAGTATTTTGTTTGCTTCAACTTGTGCTTTCCATTCTTCTTTTGATTGTCCACTAGGCATAGACACATCAATCCAAGGGATCAAACTTCCTGCTAATGGCACCCCAAACTGATCTTTAGGTAAATCATCTGACTTGATTTTATTGGCGACCAGCTTATCAATTTCTAAAATAGCAGATGAAGGATTAGACAAGTGCTCTACAACTGAACCATGTATTTCACCCATTTGAGTGATCAGCTCTTTCATATTTCGAGCCCCCGCACCAGATGCTGCTTGATACGTCATTGGGCTTACCCACTCAATTAAATCCTGTTCAAATAAGCCACCTAAAGCAATAAGCATCAGTGAGACGGTACAATTACCACCAACAAACGTTTTAACGCCTTGTTCTAGCCCTTGCTCTATGACATCTTTGTTGACTGGGTCTAATACAATAATGCTGTCGTTATCCATGCGCAGAGCGGATGCTGCATCAATCCAATACCCTTGCCACCCCGTTTCACGCAATGTTGGATACACAGATTTAGTGTAATCACCTCCTTGACAAGAAATAATAATATCCATCTTAGATAAAGCACTAACATCGGTTGCATCTAGCAGTGGTTTAGCTTCACCTGCAAAATTCGGCCCCAACTCTCCAGATTGAGATGTGGTAAAGAAATGCGCATTGATCTTGCTGAAGTCGCCCTCAGTTTGCATTCTATCCATCAATACTGAGCCAACCATGCCACGCCAACCAACGAGTCCTACTTTATTCATATTTATTTTACCTTTATATAAGTTATTTAGAGTCATTGCGTGAGTCTAGACGTCTAAAAGTAACAAATAACTTAGCCGACTACTAGCGTTTCTTTAATGAGTAAAAGTTATTACATATTCTGTAAATGAACTGCCAATGATTTACCAACTTTTACTCAGTTCATGCTTTCTAACACGACAAAGACAAATTAGGTTAACAATTGAAATTTATACTAATAAAGTTGGAATAGACAATAAGCAAAAGCGGGAAATAAAAAACCCCGCAAAGCGGGGTTTGGATACAACATGTAAAGGTTGTCCCAATCAAGCGCCAGTAGCGCTAAAAAAGAACTCGGTTCTGACAACCTGGTATTAATTATTATTATATCCGGGTCGATTTGTTCACCTCTGGTTACAAAGGTCACAATGTCATTAAGCTTATGAACTTAATGTTTATTTTTATGTGGCGTACTATACAAAATAACTTGAAGAGAGTCTATTGAAATTATCACTTTTATATAAAAAGATAGTGGCTTTTTATGAGAAACAAAAAAGGCCGAACACCTGTTCAGCCTTTTGCTTTTTTAGCAACTTAATTAAAATTCATAGCTATAACTTACACTCATAGCTGTACCTGATTCTTTCTGACGAACAGCGTAACCAGATTGTGTCACTTCTTGGTCTTCACCCAGTAAGTTTTTCACTTTAAATTTAACTTTAGAGTTAAAATCTGGGTACCAGGTATACACTAAATCTAACGAGTGAAATGGTTTCTCAAAAGCATCTTCTCTACCACCAATGCCTGATGCTAGGATCCGCTCACCAAATACGTTATATACCAAAGAACCACTGTGCATTCCGTCCACAGAGTCATAGTTCAATTGCATATTAACCACGTACTTAGAATGACCGGTCATTCTTTTAGTCGGGTTGGTCAAATTGCCTGCTAGAGCAGGATTAATCGACACTTCAGAATCACTCAGTGTAATGTTACCCGCGGTAAACAAACCACTGGTTACATTTGATAAATCATACATCCATTCAGCTTCAATACCGTACACTTCACCAGTGTCCCCATTTACAAACGTTGCGGTATAATCTTCATCACCCACTTTTAAAATGGTTTCAATTGGTGCAGTAATATCTTTGTAAAATGCAGCAACAGAGAAGTTATCTCCGTTATCCATATAATACTCAAATCGCGCATCATAGTTTTTTAAATCACTGCTTTTTAAGCCAGCAACACCGAACGTTTTAATATCGGTCAGCGGATCGAAATAGGCAACGGCAACTAATTCACGCAAATCTGGACGGACAACAGTTTCACCATAGCCAAATCTCACTTGGTAATTATTGTCAGCTAGGTAAGTAAGTGACAATGCGCTAAAAAAGTCATCATCATTGACTGTGCCAGCTTCAATTTTTGCAGCATCATAAAAAATGCCTTGTGTAATTCTATCAAAAATCAAACTAGACGTACCGATCGACACTTGCTTGAAATCTTCGTAACGAATACCGCCACTTACGCGCCAAGTATTGTCAAAAAACACGTCGAACTCAGCATATCCAGCATCTATTTTTTGCGCTGCAATATAATCATCGGCACTTGGCGCCGTTGGCTCATTGAAACTTAAGAAAAAGTCATTATTACTAACAAATTCATCCGTTACATACCCAGTAAGCCCAAGCACACCATTATCAGAATTTACCGGAATAGAGATGCCCGTCTCATTATTAATAACAAAACTCGATGTATTGTATACCCGCGCTCTGTCAGTAAAATCGTACCCTGTTTTTAAGGTGACTTCTGCTTTACCAAATGTAAGCGGTAATGTCACGTTGCCACTGTACGACTTTACATAATCTTCCATATCAGTAAAGTTATAAGTGACTCGGTTATCATCTCCGGTGACAATCGACCCTTCATATTGACCAGCTTCATTGTAGCTATCAATAAATTTATAATCGATGTTGGTCGGGATATCTGTCTCTGCCGTCGACTCAGTATACTGCCAATCAAAGCCGATCCCCCCCAAGTCAAGGAAAGTATGTTGACCAATTACTTGATCAATATCAAGTGTACGTTCTTCATAATTGAACTTATGTTGACGCTGTGCTTCACCGGTACCAGATATCGTTCTAACAGTACTGCCATTTGGGCTCTCAAGCACAGAGATTTCCAGCTCATCCTCGTTATCTTCAAGGTATATTTTTGAGTATGTAACACTGTGTTGATCGAGTTTATAGCCAATATTGAACACACCATTGATGCGTTCATTCTCTGTGGTCACTTTCGAGTTTTTCACTGTGACATAGCAAGAGTTACTGGCATCTTCGGCACTCACTAAGGTTGTGCTACAACCTTCTTGCAATGATTCATCAACCACGGCTGTGTTTCGGTCGCTGTAATGCCAATCTTTGTCATAAGAACCTGCTAACATTGCACCAATTGTGCCACCGAAATACGGCTCTTCAAAACTATCACCAATATTTGCTTTAAAATCATAATTTGGAGATAACGACTCTTCTTTTACCGTAATATCTCTGGGTAACGATAGTAGCAACGTTTTGTTGACTAAGCCGGCTTGATCAGCACGAGTCTGAGACTCACTGCCTGTTAATGCATCTTTATCGACTATTCCAGCTAAACTGAAATCACCTCTATATCTTACAACGCCCTGTTTTAAAGGTTCAGGAATTCCGCCTACACCACGGTTGTAAGTAAATCCATCTGTTGCATTTGAATTTTGACCAACGCCAACTTCAAACCCAGCCGTAAACTCACTCGGTACAGATTTGGTTCGAATATCGATGTTACCACCACCAAACGCTGCAGGCATGGATGGTGAATAAGCTTTTTGTACCGCTAAGCTTTCGATGATACTCGCAGGGAAAATATCTAAAGGTACAACATT
Organism: Pseudoalteromonas sp. MMG012; assembly: GCF_018100875.1. NCBI lineage: Bacteria > Pseudomonadati > Pseudomonadota > Gammaproteobacteria > Alteromonadales > Pseudoalteromonadaceae > Pseudoalteromonas > Pseudoalteromonas sp. MMG012. The sequence goes on along the minus strand of NZ_JAGJEF010000019.1, from coordinate 60,680 downwards.
TCGAGTCAAATCAGGGCTTGGTACCGAAGCGCCATTTAGTCGGGCACTTGAATACCGCTCCCCTAAACCACGAACATATACAAATTTACCGTCGACCAAAGTTAACCCTGTCACTCGCCTCAAAGCAGACGCGACGTCACTGTCACCTGTTCGCGATAGCTGCTCTGCTCCCATAATATCGGCAACAAATGCTTGATTTTTACGCTCTTCAATTACCGCTGCTGCACTGCCTTGCAAACGTGTTCCAACCGCCACAACTTCTTCAATTGTTTGCTCTTCTGCCGCAAGTATTGGCATTGAAACGCCCACCATCAGTGTGGTGCTAACAGCTAACGCTATTTTTTTAAGTTTCATGTGTTTATTCATTTTCATTCCTGCCAAAAATCATAAAAAAGGCGCAACCACTGCGCCTACTTTTTTGATAACAACCTAAATCGATATGATTAGTCGTTGTTAGCAGCTGTTACTGCTTTTTGAACCCACTTGTACCACTCGCTCGATGTGTCAGCATTTGAAACAGCACCGATGTAGTCAACTGTTGTAAAGAAGCTGTCATTTAATGTGCTTAAATCATTTGCTGCAATAGTAATCGCTGTTGATGTTGAGTTAGTTGAAAAGCCATCTGCAGCAAGCACATCTTGCGCACCATCTAACACTAAGCTAGAACCCGCATTTTTAAACCACTCTTCTTTGCCTTCGCCATTTGGAAGTGGCTCTGAGCCTGATTTAAAGTTTGCGGTACATGCTAAAACTGAGTTGTGGAAATTAAGTGTATCCGCTTCTGCATTTGCTGCTGCATCCGAATCTTTAAATTCAATACATTTTGTTTCTTGACCACCTTGTGCGGCTGCTGATTTCACAAACAACGCGTTGTAGTATTGCCCCTGAATAGCGTCATCAAATTTTGCGGCTTGAGATGAACTGTTGTCACGGATAGACTTTCCATCGGTCGTTACTACAGTCACATTTGCAATCATTGGGTTTGATGCTGGTACTTCACTATAATCAGCACCTTTGTTTTTCTCACCATCAGTTTCAAAGCCATTGTTACCCATGTAGCCTTCAGAGCCAGCTGCAATTAACGCTGGGTTACCATCAGAATCTTGATACGTAACGTCTTTTTTAGTTTTTATAGTACCATGCTGTACGTAGATAAACTGTGCTTTACCTTTCCAACCTGCATCAATGTCAATTGCATCATCTTGTGTATCCGTCACAACGATGTTTTTAATCGTCGAAGCACCGCCAAAGAATTCAATACCATCATCGAAACCTTGGTGAATGTGAAGATACTCAAAGCTTGAGCCTGAACCCACAGCATTTAATGTTAATGAATTTAAATCATCTCCAGGGCCGCCATCACGAGGACCTGAACCCGCATACCAAATATTCGCGTATTTAATATGACCACTGCCATCTGCATTATCAGAACCACCAAAGTGACTCACAATACCTTCAGCGTTAGCATTACAAGTATTTTCAGCTCGTTCGACATTTGTACACTGATTTGTTAAGCCTTTACCATTGATGATGATACCGCCCCAGTCAGCAAACTGCGGACCAATATTCGCTAAATCAAACGCTTCGATTGTATTTGCTGAAGTAAATGAAATTGGCTTGTCAGCGGTGCCGATTGCATCAATTTTTGCACCACGTGCGATACGGATGATGGCTTCACCTGATGTGAACGCAAGCGTCGCACCTGCTTCTACTTTTAAAGTAGGGCCATTCTCTGGTACAGAACAACCCGTTGTAGTATTACAGTTCTCACCAATTAAAAGAGCACCTTTGAATACATGAGCGCCATCATTCTCTAAGTCTGCAAATGTAATATCAGATGCTATCTCTAAGTTTTTACCCGCGAAATCTGTACCGTATACACAATGAGGAGCTTGGAATGTACCTTGAACTTCCGTGCCAGAAACTGTTCTAGATGTACAAGGGTTAGTCGGTGTTACAGGGTCAGTTGGAGTAGTTGGTGTTCCGCCTGTATCTGTACCAGTGTTATTTGTTGTGTTATTTGAATTATTAACACTTGTGTCATTAACGGTCGGTGTAACTTCTATATCACCACCACAACCAGTTAATGCCATCGCTGCTACAATCGCCGAAACTTTGAAAAGGTTTTGTAATTCCATTGCTAACTCCAATATGAGATATAAACTTATTATTTATGTGTTTTAATTTGTTGAGGGGTAAATTAGAATACTTTCATGACAAACAGGTTACAAAAACAACCTGTCATCAAAAGTTAACAAAAGAACTCTTAATTTATTTCAAATCAAAAAATCAAATAACGACTTTGGTTAATGATAAGTAAATACAGATTTAATAATGCATTTTAATTTGTTCTTACAACAAAATATAATATAAAAGAAATGAAAAAAGCCGCCCTAGAGCAGCTTTGGTGTTGCGATTATATTTTTACAGTAAAGTTTGCTTTAATGTTTCAGCATGTATTTTTTCTTTTTTCACATACTTTATCCACTGCTTTGCAAGCCTTGCCGATTTTTTGTGCTTTTCTGCTTGTTCAAAAGCTAATATAGAAGCATCAAAATTCGTGAGATTATATTGCGCCATGCCTAAAGCAACATACGCATTCGCTTCGAATGTTAGCTCCCCTTTATTTAAAGCACTACGTGCAGCATCAGCAGCTTCATCAAACATTTCTAAATTAATGTAAACTTCGGCCAAGCGTTGATCAAAATTACCGTGCTGTGTTTGACTGCTTGCTTGCTCAAAATACGGGATGGCTTTTTCATCTTCCCTTGCTTGAATAAAGGCTTCTGCGATAAATGCATTATTTTTAGCATTATTTTCGACAACCTCAGTAGCTAAGCCTCGTTTTAATACTTGCGCGGCTTTATATGACAAACCATTAAACATGTATACTTGCGCCAATTGCATATGTTCAGAGCGTGATTTGACAAATCCTTGCTGGTCGGCAGCTTCGAACAATGCTAATTGTTTTTTCTCTTCACCAACCTCTCCGTACATGCCTGATAGCTGAATCCAATATGCAGGCTTATTATATAATCGAACCATTTTTTCCAGCACACTTACAACTTCTTTTGATTCACTCATTGAATAATGGAGTGCGCGTTTTAGTACTAACCAGTTTTCTTTTGGTATATCACCTTTATTTTCTGAAAGTAATATAACCGTATCAATATAACTAAGCGCTTTAGCGTACTCCTTCAACTGATAATGCACTTGACCTCTGAGTATATAATAAGACTCAGGCGCAGGTTTATTATTAATTTCATCCCATGCATCGAGGTACTTACTCACTTTATTATAATCAGAGTTTGCCATTGCTAGCTGTGCTAGGCTAAACGTTGTAGATAACCTAAGTGATTCTGGTATTCCTTCCTCAGAAACTACTGACTCAAATGCAGCAATGGCTTTATCTAGTTCATTTTCATTATAATAAATGAACCCATAAAAGTTATACATCATTGCAATCTCATAAGAGTTCATACTTGATGCACGCTCTTTAATACCATCAAGTGCCTCAAGTCCGGCTTGGACATCACCATCGTCGGCAAGCTTTTGAGCACGGGCTAATTGGCTATATACTTTTTCTCTTAAAGCTGGAACCCGTTTGGTTTTTGTTTCAGCAAACGCTGTTCCTACATCAGTCATTGGAGTCAATGACAATATTACTGGTCCCACAGTCCCAGTCACAAACATGGCACCGTACAGTGCTAATAACTTAATTTTATTCATAATCGCATCCTCGGTCCGCAACAATTAACCGTTTATTTGGAATGATATTTTGTTTTGCACACCCGCAACTTCAACAGCTTCGCCATTAACAACTCGAGGCTTATATTTGAATTTTAGTGCGGCATCTAGTGCTGCGCGGTCAAAAATAGACTCGGGTTCTGCATTGATAACTTTAGGCGCTCGAACCGTGCCATTTTTAGTTACTATAAACTCTACAATCACATATCCTTCAATACCCCGAGACAAAGCACGACGTGGATAAACGGGTGCTACTTTAACAATCGGTAAATATTCGCCATCGCTCGATTCTAGTGCAAGCCCGCCGGCCAGATTTACATCAGCCTCTACATTTGCACTGAAATCAAAATCAGCACCTGCTGCATCGAGGTTATTACTTTGCATTTGTGGCGCATCCATTGGTGGTGGCGGCTCTTTTGGCGTAGGTGGTTTTTGTGGTTTACGCTCTTTCTTTTGTACCGTTTCTTCTTTTTTCAAACGCACAAAATCAAGTACATTTCCTTTAACAGGCTCTGTCATTGCCCCTTCTCCGCCTTGGATAAGCGCCTGCATACCCAAGAACAAGAAGAAAGTAACAACACCTGCAATCACAAGTGCTATTAAGTAACGCATAGTTATGATTCCTGTGCAGCAATTGATACATCAAAGGCACCAGCGGCACGAGATGCATCCATGACTTTGATCAACATTTCAGTCGTGGCCTTTTTATCGGCTTGAATAACCACACTACCTTGGGGATTTTCAGCTTTTAAACGCTCAATGTTCGCTTGAACTGCGCGAACATCAATTTGTCGTTTATTAATCCAAATCTCACCGGTATCGGAAATTGCAACTAAAATATTTGCACGCTGCTTTTTAACCGCAGTCGCCGCTTCTGGGCGATTTACATCGATGCCAGCTTCTTTGACGAATGATGCTGTAACGATGAAAAATATCAACATGATAAATACAACATCTAACATTGGGGTCATGTTAATTTCTTCGGCTTCTTCTTCTTGAAACACTTTTGCTAATGGGGCTCTCATATTTTCCTCCTATACTTAACCACTTAATGATCAAGTAACATTTTATCTTCTAGTAACTCAACTTCGCGTTTTGCTTTGCGCTGTAAATACGTCGATGCAAAAACACCTGATAATGCGCCAACCATGCCTGCCATCGTAGGGATCGTTGCTTTAGACACACCCGATGCCATTGAGCGAGCACTACCACTACCCGTTATAGCCATCACATCAAACACTTCTATCATGCCGGTAACCGTACCTAATAAACCTAAAAGCGGACACAATGCGACCATTACGTTGATATAAGATAAATTTGCATTTAACTGAATGCCAACCCGTGAAATCTGAGCTTGGCGTATTTGCTCTGCATTCCAGCTGTTGCGCTCAGCCCTGTTTTCCCAAAGTGATAAAACACTTCTTTTGTATGTGCGATACCGTCCAAATAGAAACATGAACCGCTCTAAAATTAGCAACCACATCGCAAAGATTATTAGACCGATGACCAAGAGAACTTGGCCACCAGTGTCTAAAAACTCTCGCAGCGTATTGATTGCTTCAATCAATAGCACCACGATTACGCTCCTTTTTCGCTACGCTCAGCAATGATCCCTGCACTTTGCTCTTGTAATATCAGTAGCAAGTTACGAGAACGGGTATTTAACAGCGTGTATAAGAATACCGTTGGAATAGCCACAACAAGACCTAGTACAGTAGTAACAAGTGCTTGTGAAATACCACCTGCCATTAATTTAGGGTCACCTGTACCAAATAAAGTAATTGCTTGGAACGTATTAATCATGCCGGTCACCGTACCTAACAGACCTAATAAAGGTGCTACAACCGATATAATCTTAATGAGCGTTAAATTACGTGTAATTTTTGGCATTTCTCGCAAAATAGCTTCGCTCAATTTTAACTCTAGGGTGTCATAAGCCACATTCGGATATTGTTCTTTTACCTTCATAACGCGACCTAATGGGTTGTCATCTCGTGCCACATCTTCTTTAAGTTGACGACGGATTTTTGCCCCCATAATCATCAAAGAGAAAAATCGCTCTAATGCAATCAGCAGTGCAAGTACACCAACGCCAAGGATCACGTAACCAACTGCACCACCTTGATGAACCTGCTCTTGTGTATTGGGTGCTTGAACTAGCAAACCAAGTATAGAGCCACCTGTCGGGTCAAGTGCAAACTCAACCGTGCCCGCCGTTGCTAATTGCAAGTCAGCAGCCGTTTCTGTGAACCGAGAAACAGGCTGACGCGTAAGCTCTGATGTTGTGTTTGTTACTGGGTTATATGTAAGGTATTTTCCATCAGCAATTAAGTTAAATGCACCAACTCTCAACACCTCTTTCGTCACCTTACTTCCACCAGCTACAATCACTTCACTGTTGTAGCGAGATACTTTACCTTGCTCTGTCATTTCCCGCTGCAATTCATACCACACCTTTTCGATGTCTTCGATAGATGCAAGGCGTGATGAAGAACCCATTTTTTTCGCCATCTCATCCATGAATGCACTTCTACCTGAGATTTGTGCAGAAACCACAGAAGTCTGAAATTTGTTACTTGAATCACCCGCAACTTGCTGCAACACACCAAATAGCTCCTTTAAAGAGCCCATTCTCTTAGACAAGGTATCTGTTAAGTTTTGCAGCTTGATTTCATTTTCTTCAAATGATGTTTCTAATCGTTCTGAACGTGATAACTCTCCGTTACGCTTATTTGTAAGCGCATTTAGCATAGACACTTGTTGGTCTTGCTTCGCGCGAAAGTCTGCTTCACGCGCTTTGTTTTGCGTTGTTTGAGCTACTTGCCCTTGTTCTAACGTTTTAAGTAGCGAATCTAAGTTCAACGCTTGATCTGCAAATGCGCTTGTTGATAGTGCCAGTGTTGCTGCCAAGATGGCTTTTTGGCTAAACTGCTTTAAAAATTTCATCTTGAACCTCTATTTAGACGCGTGAACAGGTAGGGTAAGCATATCAGGGGCTAGTTGTTTGCGAGCAATACGCAGCCCTTTGTTTATTTGACTAATCGCTGTATCATCAACCGCAACAAATTGCTGCGCTTTTTGATCCCAGCTGCCGGCATGAGAGCCATCTTTGGTCACATATAGTAGCTCTAATCGACCGATTCGTAAGAAGTCTACTTCTCGCTCTTGACCATTTACGTCTAGTAGACTGGTATAAGCTTCGATTGTTCGGCCGTAATCCACTTCAACTTGGTAAGCTTCAACAACACGGCGAAACTTTTCACTCGATGTCACATCAGCTCGTTCCATCATTTTTTTAAGTGTTTCAACGCGCTCCGCGCGCTCTTCAGATAAAAATGGCACATCAAGAGCGACAAATTGCTCAAGACCTGTGATCATTCTTAACATCAAAGGTGTAATCTGGCGTTCTATAACCGACACCTGATCCATAGAGGCATTAATTGCAACCATTTCACTCAGTTGGTTTTCGATTTGCTTATCAAGTTGTGCGTTATAAACTGTCAGCCCGTCAATCTCTTTATTAAGCGTCTTGAATTTTTGCAGACGAGATTGCATTGAGTCTGAAATAGAATCAATTTTTGTTTGAGTAGTTTGAGCTGAATCATTGATCACATTGCTCTTGTCTATGACTTTTTGTAAGTCATTCGCTTGAACGCTTGCTGTAGTTGCAAATACAGTTGCAAGTAGCAGGGGTTTCACGCACTTCATCGCATACACCTTAGTTTTCTAGTAATTAAGTTGCGAGCAGTCTAAAGTCGTTTAATGACAAACGTGTTGCGATAAAAATACAAAAAAATGACAGTTGTCATAATAGAGAAATCAACCCTTTCAGGTACAGCATTATTAAAGGAATCTGAACAGTGAGGACGTATTTATTAGGCAAAAAAAACCAGCAAATAATTGCTGGTTCCTTAAATTTTTTGTTTATACTTTGAACTTCAATACCATTTCTTCAAGTTCATCAAACTGCTGTTGTAACTGTTTACATTCAGCCAAGGTACCATTTAAATTTTCAGCCCCTTGAACACTTAAGTCACTGATATGATGGATATCACTATCAAGTGATTGAATAACCGAATTTTGTTCAGCCGTCGCACTTGCAACGGCATGATTTACACCATCAATGGACTCAATCGCATGGCTTACTTCCCCCATTTTATCACCCGCCGCTGTCGCTTGGAGCGCACTTTTAGCGGAATCATCCAAGCTTGAATTCATCACGGCAACCGCTGATGCCGAGCCCTGTTGTAACTCAACAATGGTATTTTCGATTTCTTGGGTCGACTCTTGTGTTCTTTGAGCCAACTGCCTAACTTCGTCAGCAACGACAGCAAACCCTCTCCCGGCTTCTCCTGCTCTAGCAGCCTCTATCGCAGCATTGAGCGCTAGCAGGTTAGTCTGCTCACTCACACTTTTAATCACTTCAAGTACTTGGCCAATACTCGCTGAGTGTTTATCTAAACTATCGACTGTCGACTGCGCTTTTGACATTTTGTCACTGAGCGATGCTATTTCCGCGATGTTTGCATTGAGTGCTGTTTGACTATCGTTACTCAGCTGGTTTGCCTCGCTGGCAAGTTCTGACGCATGGGTTGCATTATTCGATATTTCAACGGCACTAGAAGATAGTTCGTTAATCGCCGTAGCAACATTGTCAGTACGTTTAGATTGATCGCCATACATATTTAATGTGGATTGGGTTTGGTCTACCAAACTTTTTACTGAGTCATCAAGTGACACTGTTGTATCACGCACCTGCACAATAGAGTTATGGATCTTGTCTATAAATAGATTAAAGTAATTAGACAGCTCACCAAACTCATCATCATTCTCTACAACCAGTCGGCGTGTTAAGTCGCCCTCACCCTGTGCAATGTCTTTTATCGCTTCATTAAGATTAACAACCGGCTTCATCAAGTATTTGAGTAACACTTGTAACATGACCACAATAACGACCACACCCAAGAGCATATAAATAGCCGCCATATTTCTAAATGACGACACTGAAGAGTAAGCAATCTCTTTGTTGATCACGACCCCCAAATACCAATCAACATTTTTGATTCCTTTCATTTCAATAAAAGAAACCAGTTTATCTTGGCCGTCAATCTCGAGCTCAATAAATGCTTCATTTAATGGCACGTTACTACCAAACAACTCTGCCATTGGCTTGTCGTTAAATGCAGGATCAGGGTGAGATAAAATACGCCCGTTATTATCTAGTAAGAAACCATAGCCAAACCCTAAAAAGTCAATTTCGGTAATAATCTCAGTGATCGTTGCCATGTCGATATCACCACCAGCAACACCTGCAAATGCGCTACCATCATACATGGGAACCACAGCTGAAATAGTTAATTCATTTGTTGTGACATCAATATACGGGTTAGTAAATGCTGTGCTCCGTTTTGACTGCGCTAATTTGTACCATGGCCGAGTTGTCGCGTCATAATCTGCTGGAAGCTGAATACTCGGATCATCTAACACAAATTTACCACTGGGCATTCCGACATACACATTTTTAAAGTCTCCTGCGACATCGGCTGTTTTTAAGCGCCTAAGAACCTGCTCTTCACTATCAGACTCTCGATGACCCAATGCGACAGACTCAACAACTTGTAATCGATCATTTAGCCAGTTGGCGATATTTTGGGAAACTGAATGAGATATTTCTTGAAGGACGGCGGTTAACTGAGTTTGCGTTTGTGCGCGCATCGACACAAAATTATTAACGGTAAACAATCCTAGTACAATAACAAGCACCAATGATGCTGCGATTGTGACTTTACTTGTGAACTTAAACGATTTGAACATCCTGAGCCTATTCTTTTGTATTTATTGCAGGGACTACTATCAACTGTAAGCTTGATATCCCACTCTACCCATAATTAGCAAAAATGAGAGCATATGTCTCTTACTTATCGGACAATCCTTTTGATAGTTTAGTAAATTACTGATTTAGTACTGCATAAAATAATTAAAAATACAAAATAAAAAAGGTGAGCTAACTCACCTTTGGTACAACAACACAACTTTTATCCTTGCTAGGGGTAAGCAAAATCACAGTTGTTTACAATGAGTTTTGATATCTGTGCCAAGATTCAGTGAGTGATATTCCGGTCTTTTCAGCAAATAACGACCAGCTCCATTTTACTTTATCATACGGATCAAGCTGAGCATTGAGATCAACCAACAAGTTCGGCTGATGGTTTTTTTCTAGCCAATACAGGTAGAAAGCTGTGGTTTTGTAACCACTATCGTATTGCCCGCCACTCTTACGATGTGAGAAATCAACGTAGCCGGCCTTCATTCTCACTACATCTGCAATGCCTTCAATCACGGGACCTATTTCTTGATAATTATGATCATCAAGCTGATAGGCATGCGCAATTTCATGATAGAGCACCCCAACTAATTCATCATACACGGCTTGCGCACTATTTTTGGCCGCAAATGTCGCAAAATATTGAGCACTTATGTGAATTACCGCGCCATTGAAGTCACCTTCTTTATACGCCACTCCCTTCATATCTTCGAGTATTATACTTAGCGTTGGTAACTTTGGGGCTTTGGCTACATCACGGTATAATAATCGTGCGACATTATAGCTAATTTGTTGAATTAGTGTGCTATTCAAACTATCCCAATGCGTATTTGCTATTTTCGTTTTGCGCGTCAACGTAACTTTAGGTAAAGAAAATTTTTGCCAATGAATATCGCCTATATAAGTTACTGGCTTTAAAGATAATTCAACTTCTTTTGGCGCCGCCGCAAATAGACTCGTGTTTAACAATAAAGCAAATCCGCTGACGATAATATTTAATCGATGTTTCATTATTGATACTCCGATAAAGCAGGTGGACGCGCTGTTATATTCTTACCCCACTGTTTATTAGGCTTGTTCCCCATTACATAGCGTAGCTCGCCACCGGCAACAATATCGTTATGTGTTAAGTAATTCCGAGTAAACGCCTTACCATTTAACGTCACTGATTGGATATATTTATTTTGCTCACTCAATCCTTTTGCAAACGTCGTAAATGATTTATTTCCCGCTAGCTTCAAAGTTACCTTTTCGACTTGCGGTGCGCCAATTGCATAGCTTAAATCGCCCGGTGATACAGGGTAAAAGCCCATCGCCGAGAAAATATACCAAGCAGACATTTGCCCGACGTCATCATTTCCAGCTAACCCATCCGGTTTATCTGAACTCAATGTATCCATTATCTGACGTATACGCTCTTGTGTACGCCATGGCTTACCTGCATAGTTATATAGATATGCAATATGGTGGCTAGGCTCATTTCCATGTGCATAATTACCAATAAGGCCCGCAATATCCTCATGTTCTTTGATCATCTCATCTGACAAATGAGTATCAAACAAAGCATCTAGCCGTTGCTCAAACTTTTCATCTCCCCCCATTAAGTCAATAAGTCCAGCAACATCTTGTGGTACATAGAAGCTATATTGCTTTGAGTTTCCTTCTGTAAATGGCCCCATGTACTTAGCCTCAAATGGGTTAAAGTTTGGATCCCATTTACCCGCACTGTCTCTGCCTCGCATATAACCAGTTTCTTTGTTAAACACGTTTTTGTAACTCATAGCACGTGCAAAGTACTCTTTTGATAATTGAGTTTTCCCCATAGATTCAAACAAACGTGCTATTGCATAATCATTATATGCATACTCCAGCGTAATCGAAACAGACTCAGGTAATACGTCCATGGGTACATAACCAAACTTTTTATATTCGGGGATAGCGTCATAAACAGGATTGTTTGCAGTGCTTAATATAGCCTCAATCGCTAAGTCAGTGTCAAAGTCTCGTATTCCTTTCATATAGGCATCAGCAATGACAGATACGGCATGGTAACCAATCATTGTCCATGTTTCATGTGCATGAAATGACCAAATAGGTAACATCTTTTCATAACTTTGCTGGTAATGTACTAACATAGACTGGATCATCCCCGATACCCGCTCTGGCGCGATATATGTAAGCAGAGGATGTAATGCACGATATGTGTCCCACAGCGAAAATAACGTGTAATGCTCAAACCCTTTCCCTTCATGGATTTCACCATCAACACCTCTATACTGCCCATTCACATCTTGATAAATACTTGGCGCTTGTAGAGTGTGGTAAAGTGCGGTGTAAAATTGACGTTTTTGTGCCTTAGTTCCTTCAACATCTACTTTGTCCAAATGCTCTGCCCATTGCGCCTTAGCTGCCTGGCGAGTCTTGTCAAAATCCCAGTCAGGGATCTCGGCTTTTAAATTCTCCAGTGCGTTTGAACGGCTCACTGCGGATAACCCTACTTTAATGTAAAGTGGTTCACCTTTAACATCATTAAATGATGCAACAAATTTTACAGCCTTTCCCGCTGTTTGCTTAACAGCTTGGTTTTCGATGGTTGAGTGCTTTTCTTTGCCTAAACACCCCATACAGCGATAACGATTGTTATCTTCATTAATAAACTTATATTCGCTAATTGGCTTCGAAAATTCTATCGCAAAGTACATTTGGCGGTTGCGTGCCCAGCCATTAGTAGCACGATAAGCGACCAAGGTATGGTCATCTACTTTGCGTAAATCGCTCCAAATCACTTTATTCTTGAAATTGTAAATTGCTGCGGTTAGATCAAACATAACATGACCTTTGTCAGCGCTATTAAACGTATACTTATGCATACCGACACGCGTGGTCGCCGTAACTTCTGCCGTGACATCATAATCAAGCAGCTCAACACCGTAATATCCTGGTTCTGACCATTCTTTATCATGACTAAATCGCGAACGATAACCTTGTTCAGGGTGACTGGCTGTCCCCGCCGAAGTTTTAATATCGCCCGTCATCGGCATAACCAATAAGTCACCTAAATCAGAGTGACCCGTGCCTGAAAAATGGGTATGGGAAAAACCAGTAATAGTATGGTCATCATAATGATAGCCAGCAAAGCGTTTATAAATCTCTGACTGTTGAGACTCGCCGCGCATCGGGTTGTCTGTATCAGGGCTCAGTTGCACCATCCCAAAAGGTACCACGGCACCTGGAAATGTGTGACCATCGCCACCAGTACCGATAAATGTGTCGACCCATTGGGTATTACTCGTATCTTTTGAATTTGCTAACGCACTTGTTGCAGTAACTGCGATTGCGAAAGCCCATACTGAGCGTTGCATCTGCCTCTCCTTTATTATTAAACTTCTTTGGATCGTTCCAAGGTAATTTATATTACACCGATTATGAATACGTATTCAATACAATTGCGATAGAATTTTGTTAACAGATATAAAAAAGGCAAGCGAATGCTTGCCTGATCACGATAAGTCAGTGATCTTAGCTTACCTTACGGGTCCAGCGTTCTGATAATTTAACCACGTTAATGGCATACCAAGCAATATAAACATAACATATCGCAGGGATAATAAAGCTAAGCTGGATGTTAACAAAGTCCGCAAATAAACCTTGCAGTAACGGTACGATTGCACCACCAACTATCGCTAAACATAACCAACCTGAGCCTTTACTTGTTAACGATCCTAGCCCTTCAATCGCAATTGAAAATATCGTCGGAAACATAATAGAGTTGAATAAGCCGATGGCAAGTACAGACCACATAGCAACAGTACCATCCGTTAATATCGTCACAGCGAGCAAAGTGACAATACATATCGTATTAAATAACAATGCTTTAGAAGGAGCAACCTTTTGTAAGGCAGCAGAACCGATAAAGCGACCAATCATTGCCCCGCCCCAATAATAACTGATGTATTTAGCTGCTTCATGCTCAGCAAGACCTGCAATGTGCCCTTCAGAAAAATAATTCACTAAAAAGCTACCTATTGCGACTTCAGCACCCACATAACAAAAGATCGCAACGACACCCATCACTAAGTGGGGGGCTTCTAACAAGTTATGCTCTTTCACTTTACAGTCTTGTTCTTCAGTATGAGCAGTGATCTCTGGTAATTTCAAAAAGGCAAACACAACTGCGATAGTCAATAGCGCAGCTGCTAACATTAAATACGGCACTTTAACTGCGTCCGCACCCGCTTCAGCGGCCAATGCACCGGCCCCACCAAATAACAAAAACCCACCAACTGCCGGCCCTATTGTTGTACCTAATGAATTAAGTGCCTGTGCGAGATTGAGCCTGCTCGAAGCCGTTTTTTCTGGTCCAAGTGCTGCGACATAAGGGTTCGCAGAAACTTGCAAAACAGTGATCCCAGCAGCTAACACAAATAACGCACTTAAAAAGAGCCAATATTCGTGCACCACAACTGCGGGGTAAAACAATAAACATCCTATTGATGCGACAATAAGGCCGCTCAACACGCCATTTTTATAACCAAACCGCTTTACTAACATACCAGCAGGCAATGAAACGATGAAATATGCACTGAAGAAACAAAATTGAATCATCATCGCTTCTGTGTAACTAAGGTCAAATACATCTTTTAGACGCGGTATAAGCACATCATTTAAAACCGTAATAAAACCCCACAGAAAAAATAAGGTCGTCATAGCAGTTAAAGGCAACGCATAGTTTTGGTTTTTTGCGCTTCCACCAGTGATAAAGCTTTGGTTAGTATTAATTTCACTCACAAGAGATACTCCATTAAAAGGGATAGCCAGATTCTACACACTGTTACAAGAAAATCACAAATGTTTTATTGGATCGTTCCATATTTTTTAAAATAATGATAAAGTGAATTATCACTATATTTTTGGAGCGCCGGATGCCACAAGACTTTAGAAGTGCCGACTTTTTGCGTAAGCACATCAATACTACCATGAAATTCTATCACCCAAATTGTATTGACCAGCAAGGTGGGTTTTATCAATTCTTTAAAGACGATGGTCATGTGTATGACAAACACACGCGTCACTTGGTATCGAGCACACGTTTCGTATTTAATTATGCAATGGCTCACATAGACCAGCCAAATGAGTGTTACTTCGAACAAATAGTTAGAGGGATAGCGTATTTAGAGGACATTCATAAGCAAAGTAATGGAGGTTATGCTTGGTTGATTGAGCACGGCGTAGCCAAAGATACGACCAATCATTGTTATGGATTAGCATTTGTTTTATTGGCTAATGCGGTCGCACTTAAAGCGGGTTTAAATAGTGCACTCACAACAATCGAGCGCGTATGGCAGCTGCTTGAAGAAAAATACTTTTTGCCAGAACACAAATTGTACCTCGACGAATACGATGGTGCTTTTCACAATGCAGACCCTTATCGTGGACAAAATGCTAATATGCATATGTGCGAAGCGTTACTTATGTGCTTTGAAGCCACAAATAATAACAAGTTTTTAACTCGCGCCTATGGCCTTGCGTACACAATGACGGTCGAAAAAGCCGCACTAGCCAATGGCCTCGTCTGGGAACATTACAATGCAAACTGGCAAATCGACTGGAACTACAACAAAGACGATCCAAAACATCTATTTAGACCTTGGGGGTTTCAGCCAGGTCACCAAACTGAATGGACCAAGCTATTACTGATCTTGCACCGCCATAAAAGTGAGCCTTGGATGGTTTCAACAGCAAAATCATTGTTTGATTCAGCTTTAGAGCATGCCTGGGATAAGGAGCATGGCGGAATCTGTTACGGTTTTGCCCCGGATAATAGCGTTTGTGATGGAGACAAGTATTTCTGGGTACAAGCAGAAAGCTTTTCAGCTGCAGCCCTGTTAGCTTTAGAAACAGGTGAGAATAAGTATTGGCAATGGTACGACAAAATTTGGCAATACAGCTGGGATCATATGATCGACCATACTCATGGTGCATGGTATCGTATCTTAACGCAAGATAACCGCGCATATAGCGATGAAAAAAGTCCTGCTGGAAAAACGGACTATCATACTATGGGGGCCTGTTATGAGGTCTTACGCGCCTATACATTAAAAGAGCAAGCATAATGAGTGTTGTATGTTTTGGGGAAGCCCTTATCGATTTTTTGTCTAACGGTCAAACCCCTGAGTCATTTACCAAGTTCGCAGGTGGTGCTCCGGCAAACGTAGCAGTAGCCGTTGCAAAACAAGGCATTAGTACAAGCTTTTGTGGCATGTTAGGTAATGACATGTTTGGGGAGTTCCTTAACCAAGAACTACAATCCCATCAAGTAAATACTAAATATTGTTTATTTACTGACAAAGCCAAGACCGCCCTCGCTTTTGTCTCTTTGGATCAACATGGTGAGCGTAGTTTTAATTTCTATCGTCCGCCTGCAGCAGATTTATTATTTAGAATCGATGATTTTAATCCTGAGATGTTTCATGAGCATAAGTTAATACATGTTTGCAGTAATAGTTTAACAGAGTCAAATATTTATAAATCAACAATCTATGCCCTTACTCAAGCCAAAAAGCATGGCTTAACGACCAGTTTCGATATGAACTTGCGAGTCAACCTGTGGTCGTCTTTAAATCATACTATCGAGCGTCTATGGCATGTTATTTCATTAAGTGATATTGTGAAACTAGCAAGCGACGAGCTTGAGTTTTTAAATCAGCATAGCCATGCAGGCCATCCAAAAACCACCACTATTGATGCTATCATGAAAGCAAATGTAAAGTGCCTTATTATCACAGATGGTGGCAACGACATTCAGTATTTCGCTAAAAATGGACATGGCCGAGTGACACCACCCGCCGTGCAAGCAATTGACACAACAGCAGCTGGTGATGCTTTTATGGGTGGGCTTATTGCGCAACTTATGGCTAAACACGAGCATAAAACAGCTATTACCGACCCTAAGTTGTTAGCGCAATTTATCAAGCATGCAAGCCGTTGTGGCGCATTTGCAGTGACTCGAAAAGGCGCATTTTCAGCCTTGCCGTCTCAGGATGATATTAAAACATAAACACGCACAGCCTAATTAAGCTAACTCAACTAAGAGTTAGCTTCGACCTATTTCTAACTGAGCCCCTTGTTTTCTAGCCACACAGCTGAGTTTAATATATTCTAACTTGCCTATCGACGATTAATGAGTTTCAAATTTGGCAAGGGTTATATTCTGTTTATTGTTTTGGGTAAATGCAAGCTTAGCCATAGAACAGAGTACGCTTAGTACGCAGTTACTCCACGCCCACACCTTGCATAATCACCTTGATCGCATTGAATTTCTAAATTCGATAAATACACATATTAGCGAGTCCAAGAACTTAGAGCTGAAAGTTGACTTTACTATATTGTTGGCTAAATCGCTGGACAACACAGGGCAAGGGAATCAAGCACTACGCATTCTTGAGCAAATGCTGTTACAGTCACAAGAAAATACCTTGCAGCATGCAAAGACAAGACTTGCATTGGGTAAGATACTCTACAACAACCACCGTTATGCAGCTAGCGAAACCCACTTTAACAATGCACTCATCACGGTCAAAAAATCAGCCGATTTTGCTCTTCATACCAAAGCAATTAACGATATAGCGAATTTGTACCACAACACTGGTCGCTATTACGAGGGAATAAATTTAATAAACCACCATCTAAGTAATTTTGAAGCACAACTCACCCCTGATTTACTCCCAGAGCTATATCACAGTATTGCAAGATTACTTGAGCAAGTCGATCAGATAAAGTTGGCGCTCACGTATAAGCTAAAGAAATTCGAAATTGAAACGTCACTTGAGCTAAATGACAATGAAAAGGCCGGTACCCTATATGCTATAGCCGTATCGTATTCTGACATCGGCCAATATGAAAAAGCGGTAAATTACTTTAAACAAACATATGAAATAGACAAAAAATCAGGGGATTTGTCTCACATGGGGCATAGCCTGACCCAACTCAGTTTCAACATCCACAAATTAGGTGATCAAGACACAGCGAAACGCTATGCTTTAAAAGCAATAGATGCATTTAAAGCAAGTAAAAGTGAGCGCAATGTCGCGTGGGCACAGCATAATTTATCACTCATACTCACCGCACAAAATAAGTTAAAAGATGCACTCAAACTTCAAACTGATGTTGTCAACATTGCAAATAAAGCCGAAGGTGACTACCACCTTAAAAATAGAAGTTTACTGCAACTAAGTCGCATACATTATTTACTTGATAATACACAACAGGCAAAACACCTTGCCAAACAGGTATTAAAACAAGCACAAAAGCATGATTTTAACCTGACCCAAATTGCTGTGGTTAAAATGTTAAGTGAATTATCAGCGAAAGAGCATAACTACATAACTGCGTATCAATGGCAAAAACAGCTCTTGGATCTCGAAAAGCGATACGCAAGTACAAACCTTGATAAAGAATTGGCTTATGTACAAAACTCGTTAGAGTCTCTAAATAAAGACATCTTAATCAAAAATAGTCAATTAGCCCACTCTAGCACACAAGCTAAGCTAACGAACTCTCAGAATCATGCGCTGGTGATATTGCTGGCACTGGTTCTAATCAGTATGATTTTTGTCATTTTCTTTTTGCGAAGTCACAGTAACAAAACATTACTCAGCCAAAAAAACGCCTATTTAGACCAAATTCTTTTACAAAGAAACAAATTATTTTCTCAAATCGCTCATGACTTAAGCACCCCTATCACCGCTGCGAAACTGCAACTAGAAGCCATGCAATATAATATATCTCCAAGAGATGATGAAAACTTAGAGCGGCTTGATAATAAATTGGGTGACATCAACTGTTTAGTGAATGACTTAGCTGGTATTGCATTACTTGAAGAAGCGACCTTTAAAGTAGCATTAGAAAAACAGTGTTTGTCAGAATTTTCAGCGCAGCTTGAAACAGAGTTGCCTATGCTAATCACACAACATACATTCGAATATCGTTTCACTAATTTAGTTAATATTGACGCAGTATACATTGACCCTGTACGGATCCGTCAGGTTATTTCTAACTTACTCAATAACGCCATTAAATATACCCATCAACCCGGCACTATTGCGGTAAAGCTGAATGTAACGAAAAAATCATTCGAGTTAATTGTTGAAGACTCTGCACCTACAATCAGTAAACAACATTTACCTCATATTTTTGACCACCTCTATAGAGCACCCAACTTAGCGACAACCAACACTTCAGGTCACGGGATCGGATTGGCGATAGTCAAACAAATTGTCGCTCTTCACAAAGGTGACATTAGCGCAGAACAAAGCTCGATGGGAGGGGTCAAAATAACAATCTGTCTACCCCATGAGCCATAAACTAGCACTATATACTTTTTGTCCTGGTATAGACTAATAGGATGAATACCCAGAGTGTTTTCATAGAATGCGGTTGTATTTCTGGAATGTATTTTATTCCAAGTATGCTATTACTGCGGCCTGTTCAGTAAAGACTTAAGGGACTCTTACTTTTTAAGCTAACGAGCCCAAAAACATAAAAAGGTTTACAATGAAACTATTTATACTTGCCTCTATTACCTTATTGCTTAGTGTTCAGGCGTTTGCCTCAGTAAAGTCATCGAGTTCTAGTACGGTAAAAACGGTGATTACATATTCACAACATGGTGGTGGAGATGTCGTTTTTAAAATTAGTAACTCGGAAATCAGTTGTGCTGATGGCTATTGGCTTAAAAAAATAGACCCTGACTTTGAGGCTAATTTAAGTGTACTTTTATCCGCTTACCATTCAAAATCAACCGTGATTACTGGTGGCCATGATGTTCAGATCTGGACGGGATCTACGAGTAAATACTGTTTACTTTACTCGATTGAGCTCATATAACTGGAGACTTACCAAACCATTGACTCAACATATGAAAAAAGGTACTTTCTCACCAGTTTTTTGGGATAAATAAATGGAACTTAAAGTTGTGTTCAATTAAAAATAAACTTCAGTTGGTGTTTTTCGGTAAAACAATAAAAAAAGTTATCTTGAAGTTACCTATTAAGGTACCAAGCTCTATATATATTCTTTTTTTCTCTTTTCATGCTTTTGCGAGTCAAAGTTTGCATGGCGAACAATATAATTCAGCAGCTGAACAAATTAATTTAAATTCGAATGTTCGAAACCTAGACTGTGACATCCAAACATTCGAAAAATTGCGCAATGTACCACACGGTCAAGACATGATCGTTCAAAACGATACGCTGCGTGAATGCCGAGCGTTATCTGCCCTAAAAAGAATGACAAAGCTCGGCAATGAAACGCTGCCAGCTACAGAGGGAATGACAAATTTATTGCAAGCCAATTCAGTCGATATCACCCCCCCTGAATTCAAAGGGATTGAATTTTCCACAAATAACGTGGATGTAACCACTGGCGAGCAAACAATTACAATTAAAGTCTATGTATATGAAGCTCAATCACAGCCAGGACGACTCGATATTGAACTACAGGCGCCAACAGGAACCCCTAACAGTCACCAAAAATTAATCAGATTCGATTCTTACTCAAATGCAGACTGGCAGCCAACTGATACCGCGGGTGTATACAGTCTAGAACGCACGGCAAGATTCGATAATTCATATGTTGCGGGTACATGGAATGTTAGTATCGGTACAATTTCAGATGCTCAAAACAACTACTCCTATGAAGGCATCTCAACTGCTCAACTCTCTAAGTTGGGTTACAACCCTTACATTCATATTACTAACCCTCATGCGGTCGACGTTACGCCCCCAGAGTTTAGAGGGATTGAATTTTCTAATCATGAGATAGACGTATCATCCGGCAAACAAACAGTGACTATTAAAGCTTATGTCTACGACGAACAGTCTAAACCAAGGCTGTTATGGGCATCCTTGTACCCGCCTGAAGGAGTTAACTATGTAAAGCAAAGAAGCTTAAACTTCCATGAATATTGGGGGACTGGTTGGATAGCCACTGAGTTGAAAGGGGTATACAGTCATGAACTCACAGTGACATTTGATGAGTCAGATGGCGCCGGAATATGGTATATGAATATTACATCAGCTTATGATGCTAACGGCAATACCAACGACCTTGCTTTATCCGAGTCAGATTTAGTCAAGTTGGGCCACAACCCCTATATTAAAATTATTAATTCCAACCAGATTGATAACACAGCACCAGAATTTAGAAGTATTGAGTTTTCAACAAATGAAATCGACTTATCTAGGGGCCAAAGTACCATTTCAGTCAAAATAGCTGTCTATGACGCACATTCCCAACCAGCTGATATGGGTGTTAATCTTATTCCCCCATCAGGTGTCCCTGATTCTCATAGAAAGGGAGTTAGATTCAGTCGGAACTCGTGGCAACCTACTGACACTGACGGGCTATTTACCAATGAAGGAACGGCCACATTCAGTCACCTAGACGCAAATGGGGCCTGGAGTACCCAGATCACATATATTATGGATAGCAATGAGAACTATATGGGTGGTGTTTCTACATCACAACTCGCAAACCTTGGCTTCGACCCCCTTATAAAAGTAAACATCTCAGAAAAGGATGTTAACGACCTAATGTTGTCAGTAGAAAACAATACTAACGATCCTCTAAATAATTCAAATAGCGCGACTTTTAAAATAACACACAAAAATTTCCTATCAGTTCCTACTAGAATTGTTTTTAATTTTAACTTGTCTGAAGGTTTAAGGGATACTTCGTTATCTATATCAGGGGTGTCAGTTTCGACACAAGCATGCTCTATTCGTGATCAAATCGGTAAATGTGATATTGTGTTGCCAACTGACTGGGAAGCTGCTTTTTTAACCCTAACTTATGCAAGCGAATCCAATCAAGAATTATCTATATCGGGTACTGTTAAATCTCGCTTTGCTGAATCCAATTTCGATAATAATAAAGCTACATATCGAATTGCGGCGGGTATTAACAATGACATAAACGGCGATGGTACCGCCGATGTGTTATGGCGTAATTCTCAACAAGGTCGTAATCTATTGTGGGTTATGGACGGCACTTCAGTATTACAAAACAAAGAACTCAGCGCGGTAGACGATGCTTGGGATATTGCCGGCCAAGGGGATTTTAATGCCGATGGTACATCAGACATTTTATGGCGTAATAATAAAACCGGGCGTAATTACATTTGGCTAATGGAAGGTGGTGCTTTATCTAAACATCAAGCTGTGAATACGCTCGCCGACTTAAGTTGGCAAGTCAAAGCTGTCGCCGATTTTAATGGTGACAACCGAAGCGATATTCTTTGGCACCATCAGCAAACCGGATTAACTGCCATTTATTTGATGGATGGCTGGCAAATTCAAGCCCGTGAAACAGTTAAACTCGTTGATGATTTGAACTGGAGTGTTGGTGCCGCTGCTGATATGAATGCGGATGGTAAAACGGATCTGATATGGCGAAACTCTGCCACTGGCGAAAACCATATCTGGCTAATGAACGGCACCAATATTGAAAATGAACATGTCTTAAATATCGTATCAACTGAATGGGAACTCGCTGGGACCGGTGATTTAAACTCAGACGGTACTGATGACATTATTTGGCGAAACTCACTTAATGGTAGAAATTGGGCGTACTTAATGCTTGATAGCAAAATTGAAACTAGCGGTTTAATCAATACCGTCAATAGCCTTGACTGGAAAATTAAGTCCATTGCTGATTTTAACGGCGATAAAAAAGCGGACATATTTTGGCATAATCAACATACTAACCAAACCTACATTTATTTTATGGACGGTACTCAAGTTGCCTCTAGCATAGAATTAGACCGAATGCACAGTGCTTGGCAAGCTGTTGGTAAGTAATTAGTCGTCATTAATAGCAATTAATGACTATTTCAGGGGGTTGTATAAAGTGTGGTTTATCATTTACTTTGTTCGCAATTGCATTGTTATATTTTGTAAGTAATATCAACATAAGTAACAACGCAACTGTTTCAGTAATCGAAACCACTCTCCCCCTGCAAAGCCTCGTGTCTGTATCACAGCACGCACCGGACGGTCATGCGATCGACGTCATGTAGAGCATACACAGCGTTTGATAGCTGATGGTAAAATATAAGATTTAGGGCTTGAACATCTGCGGGGAGCTAAGACCGATGGTCGTTGTGATAACGCTTATACAATAAGCGACATACAAATGACCGCCGACTTTCTAGCTAAAGTAGAAAAGCGTCAGACTGTTAGACAAGTTTATAATACATTGAATAATTCTAGCCGCAATATCATCGCGTATGGGCTAATAAGCGCAAAAAAGGCAGAAACCAAGCTAAGATGGTTTTAGAAGTTCATGAATATGCTAGTCAATAAACAAAAGCCTATACAAACAGCTCTTAATTTAACACACCAAAAACTTATTATTTTTAAGCTTACGGCCAGTATAGCAAGCGACTATCAAGGTTTATTCTCTAAAAAATCATCGCTTTTTATCAAATACAAACTGTTATTCTGAACCCAAAATACCCACTAGTTCTAAAAATTTTGGTCTGTTTTTCAACACATTTGAAGTACATGACGCAACGATTTTCACCAACTTTAAATAAGTCTCTTTGTGCTTTTCATCGCTATCGCTACAAACTTGTAGTAAATCCTCAACAAAATATCCAAATGCTCTTACCTCTATTGCTTGCACTGCATCTCGTTGGTACTCACTTAAATGGTGTAACTGGCTCGCAGCACCAAAATCACCAAACAATAAGTGATACTGACCGTTTATGAGAGAATTATGCGCATAAATATCTCCATGACTCACGTTATTCTCATGTAAATGCGCTAAGACCGACGCCATTTGTTGTGCTAATTTATATATGTTATTAATATGGTGTGCTGTTTCTGAAGTAAATGTATCTCTCGTACAAGAACTTAAGCTCGGGGGTAGCCCAAGGTTCCGATATGAGGAAGGGATTAATTCCATAACCATACCAAGTGAAGGTACTGCGTTAATTTGCGCTAACGTTTTAACAAGATTCGAATGTACCCCGGCATTCAAGCAGCAATCTAATTCATCTTGAGGGTAACCATCACTGGTAATATCGCCTTTAAACAATTTTATTGCTACGGTGCTTTTACCTTCCACCTGAGGTTTAGCTAAAAAGATTTCGCCCGACGCACCTTCACCTAACTTTTCTTTAAGCTCGAATTCTGCCAGTTTGTTTTTAGGAAATAAAGTAAGTGCTTCACTTCGAGGCCCACAAACCGGGTTACCCGAAAATGTGAGCCAAGCAAGTTTAGGTAAGTTAAATAGCCAATTGGGCAAGGTATATAACTTATTTGCTGATAAACGAACCAGTTCTAACTCGTTACAATTCGCCATTTTAGCAGGTAACTTCGTCAAGCGGTTTCCAGCCAAAGCCAGCTTCCTAAGCTGTGTCAGCTGCCCCATCGAATCGGGTAATTCAGTTATTTCGTTGTCTGTCAAAATTAACCAACGTACGCTAGGAGGTAAACTATATTCTGCTACTTTCGAAATTTTATTCCCTTTAAACGCGATCATCTCAAGGTTTTTACACTGCCCAAGTACCTCTGGTAGCTCTGTGAATTTATTATTTGACAAAAAAACGATTTTCAAATTATCTAACTGCTTAAATTCAGGTGGCAGTGATGATAATGCATTATTTGATAGATCAAGTATCTCTAAAGACGCTTTTAAGTCTAAAATCTCATGTGGAAATTCAGTTAAATCTTCCACTATTTTCAGTCGTTTCACGGGTCCAATTTCGTTGTTTTTTAGGGTATTTAAGCTGTATTGTGCTGAAAGCATGGGTCTGTATTCTTTTACTGTTTAATTATTTGTTAAATCAACTTCATTTCATGAAGCACACCTAGTCACAATCAAATTGTGGCCAATCTGCTATGTAATCTTCGAAATCTGACTCTATGTCCACGGTATTATCTTTAGTGACTCGGCCCTTGGCGCTGATCCCAGCTTGGTGCATTTTGGTTTTGTCTCCCTCATTAAGTAGAGGATGCCAACTTGCAAGACCTCTACCTTCATATAAACGGCGATAGCTACAGCTTTGTGGCATAAAAAATATGTCTTTGAGGTTTTCTTTTGTCAACTTCACACAAGAAGGCACAAGTTGCTGTCTTTGTTCATAACGTGTGCAACCACAGGTATTTTCATCAATATACTGACACACTAAGCTTGTATAAATAAGCTCTTCACCTTCTCTTAGAAAGTCAGTACTTTCAAATACATCATCTTCATCACTATCAATGAAAGAATGTAAACAACATTTCCCACACCCATCACAGATAGATTCCCATTGCTGTTGTGTCATATTTTCAAGGCTTGTTGAAAGCCAAAACGGTCTTTTAGTCACGTATACATACACTACTTCTGATTGCCCCAAGCCGCGATTTTACGCAACATCACGCGTTTAAGCAAAAGCTCAAAACAATATTTTTGAACTTTTGCTTTTTAATTACCTAGTTGCTATTTTTGACTCGTAACCCATGCCTTAATTTTTTTCTCAAGCAACACCATAGGCAATGCACCATCTATCAATAGCTGACGATGAAATGCTTTAATATCAAACTGTTCACCTAATTCTTTCTGAGCGAGCTCTCTAAGCTCTTGAATTTTAAACTGCCCTATTTTATAGGATACAGCTTGGCCAGGCCACGCGATATAACGTTCCACTTCTGCAATAACATCACTTTTTGCCATCGATGAGTTATTAATCATAAATTCGATTGCTTGTTCACGGGTCCATTTTTTGGCATGTAAGCCGGTATCAACAACTAAGCGCATCGCTCTTAATTGTTCATCAACTAACCGACCATACCACATTAAAGGATCAGTAAATAACCCGAGTTCTTTCCCTAAGCTTTCAGCATATAATGCCCACCCTTCAGAAAAAACAGTATATCCCCCAAACTTTCTAAATAACGGTAAGTCTTTGATCTCTTGTTGTAAGGCAATTTGAAAATGATGCCCTGGTGCGGCTTCATGAATTGACAATGTTTCAACTAAAAACTTAGGTTGAGCCTTTAAATTGTGTGTATTTATATAAAAGACACCGGGTCGGGAGCCATCAGGAGCAGGGCTTGCGTATGAAGCGCCAGCGGCTGATTGTGCTCTATATGCTTCAACAGCTTTTACGACATAATC
The DNA here is from genome assembly GCF_018100875.1 of Pseudoalteromonas sp. MMG012. Classification (NCBI taxonomy): domain Bacteria; kingdom Pseudomonadati; phylum Pseudomonadota; class Gammaproteobacteria; order Alteromonadales; family Pseudoalteromonadaceae; genus Pseudoalteromonas; species Pseudoalteromonas sp. MMG012. Next base: position 34,945 of record NZ_JAGJEF010000019.1, on the reverse strand, counting down.
TGCTTTAGGCTGTACATCAAATAACGAGGGAACTTTGGCGTCTATTCTACGTTTCGCATCTTCATAAGCTGCGATTAAGTCTTGCGAAGAATCAAAATAAAATTCGTCGCTCTCCCTTAAATGAATGAAAAATTCTTGCAAATCTCCCTGAAACTGTACTTGTTCTTTAACCCAGTTCATTTCATTACGAATTCGTTGAACTTCGTTTAGACCTGTTTGGTGTATTTCATCCGCACTTAGTGAAAGTGTCGTATGTCGTTCTATTTGATATTCATACCATGCATTGCCATTTGGTATAGCGCTTATCCCAACAGAGCTGCGACTATTCGGTATATACTCTTCTTCTAAAAAGCGTGCCATTTTGGCGTACGCAGGTATAAGTGATCGCTCAATCATAATCCGATAGCTTGAACGTAAATTCGCAACTTCTGCTTCTTTAAAGGATTCTGGTAACTTTTTGATTGGTTTCCAAAAAATAGAGTCTTCTGCTTTATTTACGATATGTGCTTTAAATTGCGGCAACAGCTTTTCACTTAATACTTGCGGTAATACAACATCATTTTTAATACCTAACCGCATATTATCAACGATGCCATCAAGCCAAATAAAATACTGTTCAGCTCTAGAAAGAAAATTCATATAATCACTGACTGTATTAAAAGGCTGTGCGCTGGCACCTGAACCTAAACTCGCAAACGTATTGTGCGCGCCCGTCATTTGGTTAATTGGCATCATATAAGAAGGAAATTCAGTTCCCCTTAGTGAAAAGGCCAAATCACGTAACAATACATCATAACTCAGCAGGCTTTGCCCAGATAACTGGCTCTTGTCAATCTTTGACAATTGTGCCTGATATTTTTTTAAGAACTCGATATATGCTTGTCGAGTATCTTCGGTACTCGGCTTATTAAACTGACCATTGTATTGGGTATAGCCAATAAATGTACCGCTTACTGGTCTTAGTGATATTGATTCATCAAAGTAACTTTTGGCAATCAATGCCATACTCTCATTTGCAGAGCGAAGCTTTTGAATTTTAGTTGTGCTTTCTATTGAGTTACTAGACTCTAGTAACTGGCAACCGCTTGCCATAAGTCCAATAGTTATTGCAATTGAAACGTTTTTAAACATTACTATCATTACCTTATCACTTTATTAGAAGTGTCTGATTCTGACAGAGAACATCTAACTAAACCATAACTTATCGGAATTCAGCCGTGAAACACATTAAAGTCATCACATACAAATCAAATAATAAGTTATTCCCCCATAAATGAAGCACCCAATGTAAGTGATCAATAAAGTAGGGATCTCGCTAAGCAATGAATGCTGTATTTGATGTACGAGAATGTGGAGTTTTACCCTGTAAAGAAAAACGGATTATACATTATGATCGGTTAATGTGACTTACAGGTTACGCTGCAGAAGCAATTCTACATGGTAATATCAGTTCAATGCACAAGCCACCTAGTAAGCTATTGTGAGAACCGATTTTACCATGATGCGCTTCTATTATTTTTTTACACATTGCCAAGCCCATCCCCTTACCTCCAAGCATCGCACTGCGAGATGCTTCTTGGCGATAAAGCGGTTGGAAAAGCTGTTGGTGAGCTTCATAGGTCAACGGTGTTCCTGAGTCCTCTATTCTGATGATAATACCTTCAACCTGCTCAACAAAGCTCAATTCCACTTCGACATTTTTACCACCAAAACGCAATGCGTTTTTTACCACCTCAATAATGACTTTTTTTAATGCCGAGGAGTCAAAGTTCAAACTGTCGATAGAATTAAGGTGATTATGCAACGTTAAGCTTTGATGACGCATATCGACTAAATGCTGACACTCTTGATGGACTTCATTAATAAAAGGCCTCAAGGAAACCGACTCAACCTTCAATAACTTATGCATATCCCCCTTACTTGTGACAAGCATCAATGAATTTATAAATTGATTTAGCTCATCAATTTTATCCATCAGTTTAGTATATGAATCATGAACGTTATCAACGATATTGTGCTGCAATGACTCCACCTGAATTTTCATAACCGTAAGAGGTGTTCTTAATTCGTGAGATAGATCCGTAAACAATTGCGCTTCATGTTTCTTGATGTCTTGTTTTTGCTGCTCAGATGTACGCTTTTCAAATGCAACAGTCTGATTGAGCGAATTAACTTGGTTTTGTAACTGAAATACAAGCTGCTTTTGAACTGACTTATGTTGAATTGCCATGGCAACCGTAAACAAACAAACCTCAACTAAATAGCCTATTTTAATGTAACTGGCAATTTCAAAGACATCGAATACGTTGCCATAACTCGCGCCCATTATCGTTAACACATTAAGAAACAATACATGATTGAATAGGCTCAATGAAAAAACTCGGATCCCTGGGGCTTGTTGCTTTAGTGCCCAAATACATGTGTACACAAACAGTGGAATAATAAATGTACTTGTTAATAAGTTGTAGTACACCGTTTCAATATAGAGCGCTAAGGGCACCAGCAGGCAATACACAGTAATCGCAATGATATATATACTGTTCAATACTGAATGGTGATGCTGTAACTGTAAAAAGCCGCGTACGAATAACAAATGGAATATTGGCACAATGGCCATTAACGCAATTGAAAATTGACCTGCAAAGAGCCCATTTTGAGGCCAAAGATATTGAAATGAAAACCCTGCCATATCGACGACGATGGCTAAAAACAATAGAGTCCAAATAGCATAAAATACATTTGTCATATTCAAATTAAATGACAAATTAACAACGACAATCAGTAAAATTGCTGCAATCACCCCAACTAATGCTGCGTTAGTCAACAAACTAGATTGTGATGTACTCAAGTAATGTTCAGCGCTATGAATACGGATATTGGCTGGTGCATTGGCAAATGTTTGGTAACTGACATATAGCGTTTTGGTTTCCCCTGAGGTCAGTTCTATGGGGATATAGGTTTGTGGGTCTAACACTGGCCGTTCATAGAAGGAACTACTTTCAGTCAGCTTGTATAAAGGTGCATCATCCGGTGTATCTTCCCAATACACCATAAGTCTTGGTAAGCGTGCAAATCCAAATGAGAGATACCATAATGCCGTATCTGAATCATTGACTATTGTGACTTTAAGCCACCGATCGTACTGCTGATTATGGGGTTTTTTTTGTTCCAAATTGAAGGGAGATAACAACTGCGGTTGATCAATAAATTGTTGTTTAGACGTAATGATCTCGGAAAAATCGTTATAATGAAGCGCGCTGGGTTTTACAGAATAGACTACTTGTTTATTGGTAAGTGTTAATTTAACATCCTGAGCAAACAAATTTGTACACATTAGCAACAGGAGTAGATTTACTAGCTTCATTGTAGTCACAATTCTCTCTTTGATTAACAATAGCTTAATCTTAAAAAATGTAGAGAATATGGAGAAGCATTCTCATTTAAAGCACTTGCACTTTACGGCTCCCCTCCTTTGCAGCTTTGTAAAGTAATGTAAATAGGTATAGTGTATACTCTGTAACCAAATTATATATTAAGATAAATAATATCAATACCTTAAATTTAAAACTCGCACTTTCATCAGAGTTATCGTAATGAATTTATCAGTACTTTTTGCCATTCGCCGAATTTCTAATCACACTGAAATATTTCTGTAATATTTCAATGTTCTAATCACCTCGAAATAAAAACGTCATATTAGCCTAATTAATGAGCTAGACATACACTTGAGACTATACAATGAGTGAATCAAACCAAAATTCGTTATTTTCAAAAGCTACCAATTGGGCAGCAATCGCATTTCTAGTCTATTTAGTACTTGTTGCGGTAGGAACAGTCAGTGGTGGATTTAAACTTGCTTCAGGCGGTAGCGCTGGTGCAAAAGAAATATTTGAATTTGCAACTAACCCATTTGTTGCTTTGCTCCTTGGCGCATTAGCCACCGCACTTGTGCAATCATCTTCTACGGTAACATCCGTCATTGTTGGCTTAGTAGCTGGTGGTTTACCAATTAGTATCGCCATACCTATGGTCATGGGTGCAAACATTGGCACCACCATAACAAATACACTGGTTTCAATCGGCCACATTCGCTCAAAAGAAGAGTTTCAACGCGCCTTTGCTGCCTCCACGGTACACGACTTTTTTAACTTACTGGCAGTCGCTATATTCCTACCTTTAGAAATTATGTTTGGCATGTTACAAAAACTTGCTGAAAGTCTATCTCATTTATTTGTCGGCGATGCTGATTTATCGCTTAAAAGTTATAACTTTATAAAACCTCTTGTTAAACCTGCGGTTAATGTAATTAAAGACGCCGTGAGCTTTCTCGATGGTAAAGCCATTGGTATTGCAATGGTCGTCATTGGTATTGCCCTGATCCTATTTGCCGTAACCACGTTAGGAAAGTTGCTTAAAAAAGCGTTAGTTGGTACTGCAAAAGAATTACTACACAGTGCAATTGGTCGCGGTCCAATCGCGGGTATTACTTCAGGTGCAGCGGTGACTATTATGGTTCAATCATCTTCTACCACAACGAGTTTAATGATCCCATTAGCTGGTAGTGGCGTGTTTAATACACGGCAAATCTATCCTTTCACACTAGGTGCGAATATAGGAACGACCATCACTGCATTGCTTGCTGCAACCTCTATTTCGGGAGCTGCTGCCGAGGTTGCCTTAACTATTGCCCTAGTACACGTGATGTTTAATATATTTGCGGTAGCGCTAATATATGGGATCCCAACCTTACGTGAGTTGCCACTGATTATGGCAGAAAAGCTCGCTAAAATAGGCGCTAACAACAAACCAGCCGCGCTTGGATACGTTTTAGGTTCCTTCTTTATCGTACCAGGACTCATTATGATGGCAGTTCGCTAAAACAATCAATTGTTAATATGCCAGCACTATGCTGGCTTTTTTCATATTGGTTTGCACATTGCAAACTTAACCGCGTCTCTCCGTCATACATAAAGCTAACCTTCTAATTAATATAAGCTTTATTTGGGTCATTTGTTGGTATATTAACTGCTTTAAAAACATATCACTCTTGTCTCAGTAGGACCCAGATATGTCACAATTAAGCGTTAAGTTTAACCTAGAACATGCAAAAGCGACTCTGTCAGAGTCATTTTATGATATTGACGTGACATGCAATGGCGACGCTCATGCTGTGGTGCAAATGAAAAATGAGTGTGGTCACTTATTGATTTGGGGCGATGTCGCACAACAAGCGCGCGACCGAGAAATTTGGCATAGCGTTCAACAAAATCAACAACCGACCGTCGCCGGTCGAAGTTGGCTATTTATAAATTTACTGAGCCGAACTATTTACGCTGGAGCTGATCTATACGGTCTATTTCCGGTCTTTCTCTATCAAGATACTGACAACATTATCGTTTCATCAAGCCGTCAAGCCTTAGTGGAAATGTTAGGTCGCCCCATTGCTTTAAATTCTAATGCGATGCGATGTATGCTGACCTTTGGTCAACTCTTTAATGAAATGAGCATTTTAGAGAATACTCACCACATCAGCGCAAGTTCAACATTTTCCTTATCGTTATCCTCTGAACGACTGTTCAAGCTTAAAACAGCGACTTTAAGTGAAGCAGCTAATCGCACAACAAACTTTAGTGACGCTGTAGAAGCCGTTGTAGAATCTGTCAGAGCAAGCATTGACAACTGTCAAAACCCAATGCTTTCCCTTTCTGGCGGTCTTGACTCTCGGCTTATTCTTGCTTGTTGCGAAGCTTTGAATATGAAACTGCCTGCTTTATGCTACGGTAATAAACACAGCGCAGATGCAAAAATTGCTGCTGAGCTTTCAAGTGTTTGTAATATCAAACTTTTTACCAGTTCAGATTTAGCGGGAAATGTAACAATTGAAAATAGTAAACGGATTGCGCTGGCCGGACAAGGAGAAGTCCCAATCCACCATGCACATGCATTAATTGATGCATCTCTTGTCGCCGCGACAAAAAACCACACGTTATTGACGGGTACAGGTGCAGAAACATATCGAGCTTTTTATTATGACCGAGGAATGCCTGGTTTTTCAGCTTTCGGTCTGAAATGCCTAAACCGTTTAACAATGCCAAGAGTTGAGCGCTACATCACCGAAGAATATGGAAAAACAGCCCGTACGGCTTTTGAATTATTTCCTGAATACGCTGAACAATTACAGGCGCAAGTACGTGAATTACTTCAAGCATTGAATGATAATAGCTATAGTGCAGCACAATTTGCCGATAATTTCTATTTGAAAGTTCGGGCTGCAAGAATGGTTGTTGCAGGTCAACAGTTACTAGATGAAGACTACAATCGAACCCACCCATTTTTGTCCCCAGAGGTCGTATCTGCAATAGGCTCGTTGCCAGCGAACTTTAAAGTCAGTAGTGCATTTCATCGAAAAGCGATTTGTAAATTATCGCCAAAGCTCGGCGCCATAAACTGGGATAAAACGTCAAAACCACTAAACAAGGGACTCACGTTATTTCAACGCTACCCAGGCCTTGCGTCTCGGTTTGGTTTTGGTCATTTTTTTGGCAAAAGTTCAATACCTATGTTTGAGTATCAATATAATCAAGACACAACTAACAACTTAGAGGCCGTGTTAAAATATATAGGTATCAACGAGGAGAAGAATATTCAAGCTTGTTATTCAGAAATGGAAAAGTCTGGCACTTTAGCGCATGCACTTGGGTTAACAGCTGTTTGGCAACACTTATTGATGAATTGATATTTTAAAGTAGCGCCCTGAATAACAAGGCGCTCACTTCTTAGAAATAGTCACCTAAGTAACAACAGCACATTGGACTTACCTGATAGGCCAAACGGGCCCTTAACGCCAATAACTGGTGGTTAAATAGAGTGCGATCCAAAATCATAGACCTTCAATTTAATCCAGCTCCACCCGAACTAATTACTAGGATATCTTTGGCTATCGCCGTTTCAAAGTCAAATCAGGACAAAAATATAGCACTCCTTTTAGACGCTAATTAAGTAGACGCTAATTAAGCTTCATATCAAACTCACTAATATTTTTATTCAATTTAAAACAAAAGGTTACAGCATGTATAAAACAACTTATTAATCTTGCTATTATTTGATTAAAATATCCTCATTAAAAGCTTGATCCAAATCAAATGTCCCTATATATTTAAGTTTCAATAATTACTGAAAGTTTAATAACTATGATTTTATCTCCTAAAATTGAAAACTTCGTGCTTCATTGCGGTGAAATGGGTAGTCGCTGGGGCTTCAATCGGACAATTGGGCAAATGGTTGGGCTACTCGTCATCAATGAGAAACCACTTACAGCCAATGAAATTGCTGAAGCACTAAAAATCAGCCGTGGCAACGTCAGTATGGGGATCAAAGAGTTGCAATCTTGGCAACTTGTGAAAGTTCATCATATTCCAGGGGACCGTAAAGAGTACTATTCACCTAACGGGTCTATTTGGGACCTTGCAAACAAAGTATTTGAAGAACGTCGAAAAAGAGAAATAGATCCAACACTTACTCTATTAAGAGGCCAAATTTTAGATAACGCCAACACACCCGAAGAGGAGTATGCCCAAGACCAAATGCAATCTATTCATGACCTTTTGGAAACCGTCACTAAATGGTCAGCTGAACTCCAACGCTTATCACCTGAACAACTTCAATCTTTAATGAAATTAGGTTCGTCTGTCAGTAAAGTCATTGATTTAAAAGATAAGCTTCTTAGAAAGTCGTAAAAAGCAGAGGTGCGTCATGCTTGATACATTATTACTATCCCGGATCCAGTTCGCAACAAACATTAGTTTTCACATTCTATTTCCTACCATAACCATAGCGCTTGGATGGTTTTTGGTATTTTTTAAAATACGGTATGATTTGACCCAGCACCCCGTCTGGCTAAGGGCCTACCGTTTTTGGGTCAAGATATTTGCCCTAACCTTTGCGCTTGGCGTAGTCAGTGGCATTACCATGTCATTTCAATTTGGTACAAACTGGCCCGGCTTTATGGAAAAAGTCGGTAACATTGCTGGCCCATTATTAGGCTATGAAGTACTAACCGCATTTTTCATGGAAGCCACATTTTTGGGCATCATGCTCTTTGGAATGAAGCGTGTTTCCCCTAAAGTTCATACCCTATCCACAATAGTTGTCGCCGTCGGTACTACTATTTCAGCATTTTGGATACTGTCATTGAACTCCTGGATGCAGACTCCGGCAGGATTTGAATTACGTGATGGTATTGTGTATCCAACCGACTGGTTTGCGGTCATTTTTAATCCTTCATTTCCCTACCGATTTTTCCACATGCTGTTGGCGAGTGGCTTAACGGCTTCCTTCCTAATTGCTGGCGTAAGTAGTTATAGATTACTCAAAAAGGATGACAAACATGCACCACAAGTCACGTTAAAAGTTGCGTTGACAGTTGCAGCCATACTTGCGCCATTACAAGTTTTTGTCGGTGACCTCCATGGATTGAATACACTTGAACACCAGCCTCAAAAAGTCGCAGCAATGGAAGGTGCTTGGGAAACTGAAAAAGGCCTCCCATTAGTGTTATTCGCTATTCCCAATGAACACACACGTAGTAATGATTTTGCTATTGAAATACCCAAAGCAGCTAGCTTAATTTTGACCCATGATTTAGACGGAGAAATCAAGGGGCTAAATGAGTTTCAAGGCGAGCACCCACCCATTAAACCCGTATTTTTTGGCTTTAGAATAATGGTTGGCATTGGTATGCTAATGATCATTGTTGCGTATTTTAGTCGGTTTACTTTATGGCGAAATAAAAAACTAAACAGTTGGCAATTAAAATTACTCGTGTACATGAGTTTCTCTGGCTGGATAGCAACACTTGCTGGATGGTATGTAACAGAAATAGGCCGTCAACCCTACCTAGTCTCTGGCATTCTCACCGTTGAAGAAGCGGTAACATTAGTGCCATCAAGCAACGTTGCTATTTCTCTTGCCGCGTATTTATTGACTTACCTTGTTTTGCTCGTCGTTTACATTAAAACCTTATTTTATACGGCCGACAAAGCCGTTCAAGTCGAAGAGTATGACTACTCAACAATGCCAGAGGTAACCAATGCTTAGTCCTGAAATGTTATCTTATATCTATGCTTCCTTAATGGCACTGTCTATTTTGGTTTATGCTATTTTAGACGGTTATGACTTAGGCGTAGGTATTCTATTACCAACAAAACATGATGAACATGCAAATACCATGATCGCCTCTATCGGGCCTTTTTGGGATGCCAACGAAACCTGGCTTGTGCTTGCTGTTGGCCTTGCGCTTATCGCTTTCCCGACAGCACATAGTATTATCCTCCAAGCTTTGTATCTGCCTGTCACAATCATGCTTATTGGCTTAATACTGCGTGGTGTCGCATTTGATTTTAGGGCGAAAGCGAAAACCAAAAGAAAACAGCTATGGGATACTATTTTCAAAGCTGGATCGATCATTAGTGCGTTTATGCAAGGCTTTATGCTTGGTTTATATGTCATGTCATTTGAGACAACGGTCGTATCATTTACATTTGCCATGCTTAGTGGCGCTGGCGTTGTCGCCGCCTATACATTAATTGGATCCGCATGGTTAATATTAAAAACGGAAGGTGAACTACAATTAAAGGCTATTCAATGGTGTAAAACAGCAGGACGGATCACCTTTTTGGGTGTCATCGCGGTTTCTATCATTAACCCCTTAATAAACAATGATGTATATACTCGTTGGTTTGAGTCTAACCTATTTACATTACTGCTTTGTGTACCACTGTTATGCTTGAGTTTGTTCTTTATTCAAGATAAAGCACTCAAACGGTTAGTACTAGCCCCAACTAAAAGAGCTTGGCAACCATTTATCATTTCGGCTGTCATTTTTGGGCTGTGCTTTTTTGGCTTAACATACAGCTTCTATCCCTTTGTTGTTCCGGGACAACTCACCATATTTGAAGCCGTTGCAGCACCTGAATCACTCAACTTTTTGTTGTATGGCGTCGCAATCGTCGTACCTACCATAATAACTTACACGATTTTTTCATATCGTGTTTTTTGGGGGAAAGTACAACCTCTTTCATACTATTAATTATTCACGTAGAGATATATTTAGCGCAAACAAAAAGGCAACCTGTTGGAGGGCTGCCTTTTTTATCTATTCCCCTACTAAATCTTAGGGTAAGCAATTCTATCTGATAAGTAACCTACACTTGTTGCGAAATAATAGGAACGATTCCAGTGCATCAGTGCTTTATAATTATCATATGCCAGATACATTCTGCCATTGATATCATCAGGCATGACAAGAGCTGCTGTAATATCTACTAAAGGTAGATTTGTACCATCTGCTTTTCGCAACCCCAGTGATTGCCACTTAGCAAGCGAACGTTCCGAATCCTTCCAATATTCTAGCCATTGTTTACGAGTCTTAGTTCCACGCTTTAGAACATACTCACTATTCAACCCTTCTGGAAGTTTCACTTGACGCCCCCAAGTTAAATCGTCGTTCCAGCCAGCTTGTTTTAAATAATTCGCGATTGAGGCAAATGCATCGAGTTCGGTCGTCCAGATGTCTTTTCGTCCGTCTTTATCATAATCAACTGCATATGCATTAAAAGAGGTCGGCATAAACTGAGTTTGACCCATCGCACCAGCCCAAGAACCCTTAAACTTTTCTAATGAGATATGCCCGTTTTTTAATATATCTAATGCAGCCCATAGCTGACGTTTATATAATGCTTCTCGGCGCCCATCAAATGCCAATGTGACAAGTGAGCTAATCACTGAATAACCCCCTTGAATGCGGCCAAAGTTGCTTTCTAGTCCCCATAAAGCGACGATAAAACGAGCCTGAACACCGAATTCTTGTGCTATTTTCTCAAGTTCTACTTGATGCTTTTTATACAGTTTTCTGGCCCGGTCTATTTTCCATTGCGGCACACGTTTAGGTAGATACGTTTCTAATGTTTCTACTACTTCAGGTTGATTTTTATCCGCCTTAATCACCTTCTTTTTAAACTTTGCCGTAGCGAAGGCTTCGTCAATCAAAGATTGCTCATACCCCTTTTGCTGCGCTTCTTGTTTTAGGGCATTGACATACAGATCAAACTTCTCTTGTGTGTTAGCATAACTGGTTGTTGATAAAACAACTGATGCCAATGATAGTGAAATTGTCTTAATCACTTTCTACTCCGTTGTGAGCCTTAAACTGATCCAGTAAGTTTTCTTCTGGTGGTGGTATTTGCAAGTAAAAACCATCTTCACTTAACTTTTCCTTAACCAATACTATATCAGCGATGCCTAATTTTTCACGTTTTGATAAGTCAAACATCATGACATACTTAGGTAGCCCAAACATATCCATCAATGCTTCAGGGATCTTGCTAAAATCGTCACGTTTCTCTATATAAAGATAGGTATCGGCTTTTTTTGAACTTTTATATACAGCAGTAAGCATTATACACCCATAATTTCTTGCTTATGTCTAATCAGCACTATACCATGACAGACAGTATATTTGGAAAGTTTTGCGACGCTTAGACGTATTAAATACGGGGCCAAACAATAATACTATTATAAAGTAACACATAGGTCCGTTTGTAAAAGATCTACAAAACTCTAACGTGTTCCCTTTTGAACTTTCTTGAATTTGTATAGTTATTAGAGCGCTTATGTCAGATCAAATATTTGAGTTAAAAGGAAACTTATTTACTCTTTCTGTTTTACACTTGTTCTCCGTTGACATTGCACGATTACGAAGTGAACTGGATGAAAAGATTTCCCAAGCACCAAAATTCTTTTTTGGTGCACCCATAGTTGTCAATCTTGCTGAAATCCAAGAGGTAGAGGTTGACTTTGCATTACTGAAAACAACCTTGTCTGATCTACAACTGAATCCTGTTGGTGTATGTAACGGTACTGAACAACAGCATAATCAAGCTAAATCAGCCAAACTGTCAGTATTGAACTATAGTAAAGATATAAAACCAACTACTCCAACTCAAACAGCGACTGAAGTCGTAGAAAAGCAAATTTATTTGCCCGCACAAATCGTTCAGGCAACAGTTCGCTCTGGACAACAAATTTATGCGAAAGACAGAGACTTAATTGTATTAGGCTCTGTGAGTCATGGTGCAGAAGTTATTGCCGACGGTAATATACATATTTATGGCACACTGCGTGGCAGAGCCATTGCAGGAGCGCAAGGGTACGAGGAAGCAAGTATATATTGTCAACGCCTTGAGGCAGAACTCGTGTCAATAAATGGCAGTTACTGGATCAGTGATTCACTCCAAGGTGAACATTGGGGCAACCCTGCTCAAATAAAACAAATTAATGATTCATTAGAAATTACCGCTTTGGTCAAAGGATAATTCAGATGGCAAAAATTATTGTCGTAACATCAGGTAAAGGTGGCGTTGGTAAAACAACTTCAAGCGCTGCAATAGGTACTGGGCTTGCCTTAAAAGGCTACAAAACAGCCATAATCGACTTTGATATTGGTTTACGTAATTTAGATTTGATCATGGGCTGCGAGCGTCGTGTAGTATACGATTTCGTAAACGTAATAAACGGTGAAGCTAATCTAAATCAAGCACTAATTAAAGACAAACGTGTTGAAAAGCTATTTATATTGCCAGCCTCACAAACACGGGACAAAGATGCTCTGACCAGAGACGGTGTAGAAAAAGTCTTGAATGAGATGAAAGAAAGTTTTGATTACATTATTTGTGATTCACCTGCGGGGATCGAAGCTGGCGCAATGATGGCCCTTTATTTCGCAGATGAAGCCATTGTAACTACGAACCCGGAAGTTTCATCAGTAAGAGACTCCGACCGTATCTTAGGTATATTACAAAGCAAATCACAACGAGCTGAACAAGGCTTGGCGCCAGTTAAAGAGCACCTTCTTTTAACTCGATATAATCCAACGAGAGTAGAAAATGGAGAAATGCTTTCAGTCGAGGATGTTCAAGATATCTTGGCTATTGACTTGTTAGGCGTTATCCCCGAATCAACAGCGGTGTTAAATGCATCTAACTCCGGACAACCTGTGGTTTTAGATAGTGAGTCTGATGCAGGACAAGCTTACAGTGATGCGATCAGCCGTCTGCTAGGTGAAGTGATTGATTTTAGGTTTTTAGCCGTCGAAAAGAAAGGCTTACTTAAGCGTATATTTGGAGGTTAACGTGTCATTACTTGACTATTTTCGTTCAGAAAAGAAAAGCAGTGCTTCTTTAGCGAAAGAACGCCTACAAATTATTGTTGCACATGAACGCTCCAAACGTGGTACGCCAGATTATTTGCCTCAGCTTAAACAGGATATACTTGATGTGATCCGCAAGTATGTGAAAGTTGACTCAGACGCAGTTAATGTTCAATTTGAACAAAATGAAGATGACTTAGCTGTTTTAGAGCTTAATGTAACTTTACCTGATGACATTAAGGACGAGAAATAGAAACACATTAAAAAGGCGCTTAATAGAGCGCCTTTTTAATTTTATTTCATAGTGATAAGTAATCGATTACACATCCCATTGAGATAGTGCTTTTTTAACATAGCAATAGCGCCAGTTTTGTAGTAAATCAGGTTTCAACAACACTGCCCGTTCTTCTGCTGTTTTCTTCCAGTTCCAGCTTAATAATTGGTTTATTTGCTTTTTAGATGCGAATACATCAGCGGGAATACCAGCATCAACAGCAACCATTTTTATAATTGCAGAGATATCTTTCGCTGCTTTTTTGTAATTCGGATAATCTATCAGTCTTAATAGCTTTTCTGGACAATTGGACTCAGTTACTGCTTTACCACGTTCAACACATTGTAAAATCTCTTTGCCTGAACGATTTACCTCACTCAGTTCAATACCCGGTATGTTTCTTAGACTGACTAAAGTTGTCGGCCTGCGCTTGGCAACTTCTACCATATTCAGCTCTTTCAACACAAAACTGAGCGCTAAATTCTTTTTTTGTGCTTTAGCTCTGCGCCAAGCTGCTAACTCTTTTAATACTGCTAAATCTCGAGGCTTTAATTGCCATGCATTTTTAATATCTAAATAGACGTGGTCGTCTGGCACTTCAAATGCACGTTTAGAAGCAATTAATTGTGACTCTTGAATTATGATGTCAAACAAGCTCTTCTCAATGATCTGACTTGCTATTTTCTCAAAACAGGGTAATAGAAAATATACATCACTTGCCGCATAATCAAGCTGATTTTCGGTTAACGGTCTTTGTAACCAATTTGTTCTTGATTCACTTTTGTCGATTTCAACATCTAAAAGCTTTTTCACCATACTTGCAAAGCCGACACAATTACCTTCTCCTAATAACTGCAACGCAAACTGTGTATCAAACATTGGGTGAGGAACAAACCCTGCAAACTTTTGAAATACTTCTATGTCTTCAGATGGCGAATGGAAAACCTTTAAAACTTTTTCATCTTTCAGTAAATGCCAAAACAGCGTAAAGTCTAATTCACATAAAGGGTCTATCAACGCTAAATGTGAGCCGTCGTACACTTGGATTAAGGCAACTTCCGGATATAACGTGCGGCGACGCATAAACTCTGTATCTATTGCAAGAATGGGAGCGTTAGACACCGATGAAACAAACTGATTTAATTGGTTTTGCGTAGTAATTAACTGATACTGCACGTTCACTCCTAGTGAAATTTGTACATAAAAAAACCGGCTAATGCCGGTTTCTTACCTACTCTTTTAAAGCCCTACGAAGTATCTTTCCAACGTTCGTTTTTGGCAGCTCCTCACGGAACTCAACCAATTTAGGGACCTTATAATTTGTAAGATTATCTCGACAATGGCCAATTATATCCTTTTCTGTCAATGATTGGTCTTTTTTCACAACAAATACTTTGACTTGCTCACCACTGACTTCGTGTGGGATCCCGATTGCTGCAACTTCAAGCACACCATCGTGCATTGCAACAACCTCTTCAATTTCATTTGGATAAACATTAAAACCTGAAACAATAATCATATCTTTCTTTCTATCTACGATATAAAAGAACCCATTATCGTCATAAGTGGCTATGTCACCAGTGGCAAACCACCCATCTTGAAGGCATTCAGCCGTCGCATCAGGTCTGTTATAATATCCGGCCATTACTTGTGGACCTTTTACTAATAACTCTCCAGATTCACCTTTGGCTGCTTCTTCACCACTTTCTAATATAATTTTTAATTCTGTACTCGGTGCAGGCAACCCAATTGACCCGTTATACCCATCAAGGTCCCAAGGGCAGATAGTCACTAAAGGTGCACATTCTGTTAAACCATACCCTTCCATTAACTTACTGCTGGTTACCTTTTGCCACTTTTCGGCAACCGGACGCTGAACAGCCATTCCCCCACCAAGTGACATCTTCAAGCTGGAAAAGTCTAACTCAGCAAAACCTGGCGTATTTAATAAACCATTAAAAAGTGTATTTACACCGGTAATCGCAGTAAAGCGTTGTTTAGCCAATTCTTTAACAAAACCAGGCATATCACGTGGGTTAGTGATCAGTATATTGTGTCCACCATACTTCATAAACGTCAAGCAATTCGCTGTAAGTGCAAATATATGATAAAGCGGTAATGCGGTAATAACGACTTCTTTACCATTATCTAGCACTTTGTCTAAACACCCTGAAACCTGCTCTAAATTGCCAACCATGTTGCCATGAGTCAACATGGCGCCTTTAGATACCCCTGTTGTGCCACCGGTGTATTGTAAAAACGCCAAGTCTGTAAGTGATATGTCGGGTACTGTATATAAGTTAGGGTCAGCCGCCACCACTTCTGCAAATGGTATCGTTGCTGGTAACGTAAAATCAGGAACCATTTTTTTAACACGCTTGACCACGAAATTAACAAGGTGTTTTTTGACGCCGCCCATCATATCGCCGATTTCCGTAAGCACAATATGTTTAACGGCTGTTTTTGGTAAAGCGTCTTGTAACGTTTTTGCGAAGTTCGCTAGAATAAATATTGCTTTTGTTTCTGAGTCGTTTAATTGATGCTCAAGCTCACGTACAGTGTATAACGGATTAACATTCACAACTGTACATCCCGCACGCAAAACGCCCAGAATAGAAATAGGTGTTTGTAACAAATTAGGCATCATAACCGCAATTTTGTCACCTTTACCCAACTTCAATACATTTTGAATGTAACTGGCAACTGATTTAGTTGCATCATCGATTTGTTCATAAGTTAACGTCTTCCCCATATTGGAATAAGCAGGTAAAGACCCGAATTCAGTGAAGCTCTTATCCAACATTTCAAGCAACGAGTTATAATGCTCTGGATCGATAGTTTCAGGCATCCCTTTTGGGTAGCGCTTTAGCCAGATTTTTTCCACTCTTAGCTCCTGTGTTCTATTTATTTTTTTAATACGTTACCTTAATAGAAATAAGGCACATAAACAATTGAGCAAATACTCTAATTGGGGGATATTCCCATATTTTGAATAAATATACAATCAAGTTCCATTAATTGTATTCAGGTGACGCTCTATTAACGCACAACAATCTTGGGGGTTTTCCATGTGGCAATGATGACCACCTTCGACAATTTCAACCTGCAAAGTATTGAAACAAAATTTAAAGGTGACCAAGTTTTTCTTAACGAAGTCATACCCTCGGTCTCCCATAATTAAAAGGCTAGGAACAGATAATCCGTTTAATAAATGTTTGCTCTGTTCAAGGGTAAACCTAAATGCTGAATGTGTTTTTAATTTTGGATCCGTTGTTAGAAGTAACTGCCCATCAGTACTTTTGGTGTTTCTGAGCATAAGCAACCGTGCAATCTCCGGGGTAAAGTCAGACACCTTCACGCGAAGGTTGACCAGTGTTTCAAAGTTTGGAAAAGCCTTCAACTCTGTTTTCTTGTCTATTCTTTTTCGTTCACGAAAAGACGCAATAAGTTGCTCTTTAGTGCCTTTTTCATCTCCATACATCATGCCAATGCCTTCAACCATGCATAAACTTTTAACGCGACTTGGATATAATGCACTGAACATTCCACATACTAGTGCCCCTAATGAGTGCCCTAGCAGATGACACTTCTCAATCTTTAAAATATCTATAATGGTAAGTAAATCATAAACATAGTCGACAAAGTAATAATGAGCGTTGGGACCTCGCCATTGCGATTTACCATGGCCTGCCATATCAATCATTAACCACCTATAACCTTCTTTTTTATGATCCACTAAAGGAGAAAAGCTGTTCGAATTATCTAACCAGCCATGCAAACAAATCACCCACTCTTCACCAGAGCCATGTATTTGGGCCGAAAAACCATGTTTCCCAAGGAGGTCTATCGTATTTTTTTCATCAATCAACTTTATTTCCGTATTCTTTGCACAACTTATAATTTAATATCTTGCCTGACAACTGAGGCATATCACAAGTTAAATGTAACACGTTAATGATATGCTGCTTAATGTCAAACACGGGAATCTTAAGGAAGTAATCATGAAAAAGACATTACGCGCTGTTACAGCCAGCGTCGCATTTTTATGCAGTAACGCTGCAATAGCCGAACCGAAGAATATTATCTATATGATAGGCGATGGTATGGGACCTGCGTATACGAGTGCATATCGCTACTATATTGACGATCCAAAAACAAAGCATGTAGATAACACCATATTCGATGAAATTTTAGTAGGTATGGCACATACGTACCCAGATGATGACACAGTTGTCACTGACAGCGCGGCTGGCGCCACTGCATTAAGTACTGCAACTAAAAGTTACAATGGCGCCATAGCGGTAGACACAAAAAAAGCGCCTCTCAAAACCATGCTTGAAATAGCCAAAGAGAAAGGCATGGTCACTGCGCTTATCGCAACATCACAAATCAATCATGCTACCCCTGCAAGTTTCGCAGCTCACAATGAATCTAGACGTAATTATGACCAAATTGCTGATGACTACGTCGATAATAAAATAGCAGGCAAGTTGCCAGTCGATTTATTACTCGGTGGCGGGACTCAATATTTCAAAAGAGACGACCGTAATTTAGTTAAAGAGTTTACAGATGTGGGCTATCAATATGCTGATTCCTTATCAGGTTTGCATAAATTGACACAAATACCTGCGTTAGGCCTGTTTGCGCCAAAAGGTTTACCGTATGCGATAGATGAACACCCTAACCGCTTGGAGCAAATGACAAAAAAAGCACTGTCACTACTCGATAGTAATAAAGACAATGGATTCTTCGTTATGATTGAAGGAAGCCAAATTGACTGGTGTGGTCATGCTAATGATATAGCCTGTGCCATGAGAGAAATGCATGACTTTGCCCAATCAATCAAACTGGCTAAAGCCTATGTCGATAAAAACCCAGATACATTGTTAGTTATTACAGCTGATCACTCTACAGGTGGCTTGACACTAGGCGCTAATGGCAAGTACTTATGGTTACGTGATGTGGTAAAAGGTGTCTCAGCTTCAGCTTCAATATTAACAAAGCAAATGATGGCAAATGATGATCTAGAAAAGCTATGGATTCAATACACTCAATTACCTTACAACAAAGCAACGGCTATTTTACTGAAAGAGGCTAAATCTGGCGGTGAGAAAGCATTGAAAAAGGTTATTAAGCAGATCATTAACAAAGCCAGTTACACGGGGTGGACCACAGGTGGGCATACTGCCATAGATGTACAGGTTTTTGCTCATGGAAAAGGATATGAGAAATTTATTGGCTCACAAAATAATACAGACATAGCAGAAAAGTTAATTAGCTATATTAAATAGAATCAGTGTGACGCTATCGCTATGTTGACTTATAAATGCCAATAGCTTCTTCTATTGGCATTGCTTTATAATATAAAAATCCTTGAACACACGTAATATTAGCCGCAATCACCACCTGTGCATCTGCTTTAGATTCTATTCCTTCTGCAACGGTTTTAAACCCAAGCTCAGCACATAAATCGGCGAGGTTTTTATATAACAGCGCTGCCTTTTCGTTACTGCCATCGGGTAACAAACTTTTGTCGAACTTGATAGTATCAATGTTCAATTTAGACAAAATAGAGAGGCATGAGTAACCCGTTCCAAAGTCATCCATTGCACACTGAATATTGCTATCTTTTAAAGTCGTTACTATTGCCACCATCTTATTAAAGTCTTCTATATAACTTGACTCTAGCAACTCAACCTCTACTTGATCGGCAAAACGAGAGAACGCTTTTATGACACGTTTATAGCCCCCAGATAACAAATTATCTGGAGAAATGTTAAAACTAATTTTGGGGTAAAGGCCTTGACTCGCAAATGCTTCTAAGTCAACCTCTAATTGATCTATCACAAAGTTATCAATCACATGCAGTAGGTTGTGTTCCTCCAAAGTTTCTAAAAACCAAGGTCCTGACACAGACTTATCTGGATTCACAAGCCGCAATAGCGCTTCAAATCCGACTATCTCCTGCGTAACTGGATTTATTTTAGGTTGATAATATAGGGTAAGTGCACCGTGATTTAATGCATCAGTTACTTCACTTAATGTATATCCAGAAATTTGTTGTTCCGCATGATGTGTCGCAAAGCGGCTTTCAGCTTGTTCTTCTATCATGCGACCAGCTGCATACCGTTTTACAAGCATATCAAGCGCTTTTCCTGACATATTATTTTTTTGGTGGGCAACTAAAAATGGATAGTAAATTGCTACATTCATGATAATTAGCAATGCTTGTAACAATACTATCCATACACTTTCAGTTAATATCCAAGCATTCACAAATACGGGGGTAAACCAAGGGATAGAATCTTGTGTAACAATAGGAATAAAATCGTGAATCAAAAGTTGATATGAAATAAAAGCGTTTATTGCTGGTGCTAATAAAAAGGGAATAAAAATATATGGGTTAAATACGATAGGTAGTGCATATAGCATCACTTCACTGATATTAAATACTGCCAGTGGCGCTGACAACTTCGCTATATGCTTTTCATGTTGAGCATTTTTGAGCAACAAACACGCAAGAATCAATCCCCATACACAGCCGGTGCCACCCAGAATTATGAAAGTAGAAAAGAAATGGTAGTTAATGAGCTCAGGTGTAACCATAAAACCAAATAACTCGCTAGACACTAAAATATGATATGTATTATCGCCATGTATTCCTAAGAACCATAAAAGGTGAGCGCCGATGAGCTGCAAACTTATCTTATCTTGTGGGTTTAATACCAAACTATCCAGTGCTAGGTAATCCAGCGCTATATCAGCGGCTTGCTCAACAAAAGGATAGATAAAAAGTGTAATCGTTGTAACCAACATATAGGGAAAAATCAAATTGACATGCTTTCTAAGAAACAAACTGATGGTGCTTACTTCCACTATTTTGAAAGCACGAAGACGCTCAAAATACGCCAGTGAGTAACAGCAAAAAATAGGCATAAACAAGGTGTAAAGTACGCCTGCTCGATGGTCAATATGCAATGTTTGATCATCAACATAAATGTAACCCGTCGTGGCAGTAAAACAACTAATCACCAGTATTGGTGCCGCTATTGTATGTATTTTAATATTTTTCGCTAAGTGATAACTAAAGGAAAGTAATGTAAATAGTGGAAATAGCCCCCACACAAGTTGGTTAAATTGATTTAAATAATGATGGTCAAACCCTTTAGCTGCTATATCAAGCCACTGGTTAACGAGGGTAATTAAAGAGGCGACAATAAAAAAGGGGATTAAAGCAATATAGCCTTCTCGTAAAGATAGAATTAGCGTATTGGACGAGACTTTCACAGCTGTTTTATTAAAGTGATTAAACGACGCTCTCAGCAAAACGGCCCCTCAAATTTTCTTTTAACAATACCGAACTTAGAAAATAAAACAATCTCCAGTGAATAATTTAAAGTGAATAAATTTCAAATGCCTAGGCATAAATATTGACACCAATTAACGACTCTACATCTTCTCGACGTGATTGGTTATTTATCTCTTTATAAGCACTAATAGCCAAACTACTCTTGAAATCGGGTTGATCATAAATTGTTGAACGAGATTGTTCTTGAAATGCCTGCGCTAGTTTGATGCCTTCTACTGAATCCCTAACTTGCGCAACGAGGTTTGGAGGGTTTGAAGACGGCGCAGTTACATTCTCCCGAGGCGCTTTAGGCACAGGCTTCAATTGATATGTATGTTGGTTGTTACTAACCGTTACCGTCTTCATTCTAATCGTACACTTTTCGTTGACTACGTTATAAACTTAACGAATTATTCCTTTCCTGGCAACTTTTTCCAGGTTACAGTATCTCGCACGTAGTTTGGTTGCGCATCCGCAGCATCCACAGTATTGCCTGTGCTAAATGCATGGTCGGCAATTTTTAGCATATAAAATGCATCAGGTAAGGTGACGTTTTCAAGCACAGACAAATTATGGCTTAATGCAGTATTTGGATAAGTTACCCATGCAGTGCCTACAGCACAACTTGATGAAACAATATTTTCCAAATTATCCGGATTGCATACTATTTCCTGATTGTTGGATACAGCGAGGCCGTTTTCGTCTTTGCTATAATCTCCAATATAAATCTCCCCCATCCGAGCATCAATTCCAGATATAACGCGACATTGGTTATGTTCATCAATCGCTTGCTGCGCCATCGTCTGTAAACTAGACACGCCCACTAATTTTAGACCCGATGAATACGCCAGCCCTTGTGCTATTGCTACGCCTATTCTGACCCCAGTAAAGCTTCCTGGCCCTTTGCCAAATGCAATACCATCAAGATCTTTCAGTGAACATTCAGCATCCAATAGCATTGCATCAATTTTCGGTAATATTTTTTGGCTATGTTGCTGCGGGCACTCCTCAAAGTAACGAAACGTTTTACCGTTATAATATATCGCTATACTAAGTGCTTCAGTCGAAGCATCGATCGCTAACAAGTTATACTTCATATTATTCTATATTCTCTAAGAATTGTGTTACAGCTTCCAAACTACGAGTTCGTCGCATATTTGGTAAACTTTTCAGAAATGTTTCACCGTATTTTCGCGTAACTAAACGATTATCGCAAATAACAAGTACACCTTTATCGGTTTTATCTCTAATGAGGCGTCCAACGCCTTGTTTTAAGCTGATCACAGCTTGTGGTAACTGCACAGTGTCGAATGACTCATTACCGAGTATTTCCGCATCTTTCATCCGAGCTTGTAGTAATGGGTCATCTGGAGAAGAAAAAGGCAATTTATCAATTAATACGCAACTTAATGTATCTCCTCGAACATCCACCCCCTCCCAAAATGAGGCTGTGCCCATGAGTACTGCATTACCATTACGAACAAATTGTTCAAGTATGATCCTTTTAGAAGACTGACCTTGCATAAAAATGGGGTACTCCGTTGCGGTGTTTAACCCCTCATAAACTAAGTGCATGACTCTATAGCTCGTAAATAGCAAAAATGTACGCCCTTTGGCCGCATTGATCAGTTGTTTCGCTATTTTCACAAGAGTATGAGGCATAGCATCGTCTCGGCTCTCTGGCAGATATCGCGGCATACAAAGTAGCGCTTGTTTTTGATAATCAAAGGGACTGTCAACAATGCTCTCATGTGTAGGCTTAAGCCCTAAGCTCGCAGTAAAATGTTTTAACGATTGATCCACTGACAATGTAGCCGAAGTAAACACAAAACTGGCTTGTGTTTTATCAATAATACTTTTAAATTTACTCGATACGTCAAGCGGAGTTATGTGGATAGTTATGAATCGACGAGACGTTTCATACCAGTAACTAAAACCCGTTTGGCTTACTTCAAACGCACGTTCAAGTTGATTTTTAAACTTAATCACTCTTTCAAAAGGGTGTTCTATTTTATCCGTTCTATCTAGACATAGCTTTAGTACCTGATACAAAAAATCAAGATCTCCAATTACCCTATGTAACGCATCACAAATTATTTTATTAGCCAACGCCTCTCGCCAGTCCCCTCTGCCACCTTCATTACCGAAAGCAATCCGTAAGTCAGCGACAGTTGTTTCCAATTTATTTAGGGTTTTTCCTAACTGCAGCATGTCAGGAATATCTGAGCGATAAATTAAACGAATATCATGAATTAACGCAAATAACTGCTTTGTATTTACCGATTCACCAAAGTAATCACTGGCAATTTCAGGCAGCTGATGTGCTTCATCAAAAATGTAACAATCAGCATTGGGCATTAACTCTGCAAAGCCTAAATCTTTGACTGCCATATCCGCAAAAAATAAGTGATGATTAATCACCACCAATTCTGCATCAATTGCGGCTACACGCGCTTTACGAATGTAGCACTGTTGATAGTCAGGACATTCCTTACCCAAGCAATTATCCGCGGTTGAATTCACATACGGTAAAACTTTCGCATCCTCTTCAATGCCTATGCAATCCGCTAAGTCGCCGGTACTTGTTTCTGCTGCAAACTTAGCAACCATAGCAAGCTGATGCATAACATCTGGATCGTCTGTTGGCACATTTGTTACATGTTCATTCAACCTGTAACTGCATAAATAATTAGCTCGACCCTTTAATAAAGCGACTTTTTTACCCACTTTTAATGCTTTTTGTAAAACTGGTAAGTCACGATGGAACAGTTGCTCTTGCAGCGCTTTAGAACCTGTAGAGATGATGCTTTTTTGTTTACTTAGAAGTGCAGGCGCTAAATATGCGAATGTTTTGCCTGTGCCAGTTCCAGCTTCAACAATACATTGCCCCGACTGTTCCATTGTGTCAAAAACAGCCTGAGCCATATCAATTTGTGCTTGGCGTGGTTTATAACCTGAGAACTGTAAAGCAAGAGGTCCTTGCTCTGAAAATACCTGTTGTATAGACAAATTTTTAGTACTGCTAGAATATTTTCGATAATTGTACGAATAGTTGGCGTATAGAGCAAGTCGCCTCTATACGCTTGGCTGCAGCATTAGACTTTAAATTTGCCTAATGCATCTTCAAGATGGGCAACGTTATCTGAGAGTACATTTGCGGCAGCTTGAGCTGACACTGAGTTACCGACCGCAACAGTGGCTATATCATTAATATCGGCAATATCATGACTAATTACCTTTGTAACCGCTGCTTGCTCTTCCGCTGAAGCCGCGACTGAATCAATCATTCTATTTACAGTCTGCGCTTGACTCACTATATCCTCTAACGCAGCCAACGCTTCTTCACTCAATGACACTCCTTTATCAACCACATCGGTACTTTGCGCCATTCTAGAGACCGCTATATCCGTTTCTTGTTGAATCGCGCTTATCGATTCCGCAACTTCCTGTGTCGCTGTCGCCGTTCGGCTTGCTAACCCTCTTACCTCATCAGCAACCACGGCAAACCCTCTCCCCTGTTCACCAGCACGCGCAGCTTCTATCGCAGCGTTCAGTGCCAACAAATTAGTTTGTTCCGCAATCTCATTTATCACTTTGATTATTTCGCCAATTTGTTTACCCCGTTGCCCTAGGTTACCAACTGAGTCTGACAAGTCTTGAATAGTGGTTGATACATTGCGAATACTTATCACCATTTCGTTTACAATTTTTCCTCCATGGCTTGCACTGCTACCCGCTTGGTTTGCAATGTCAGCTGCATCAACACTTTGATGGGCTACTTCAGCAATAGAGCTACTCATTTGTGCCGCAGCAGTAGAGATTTGATCTGCTTTTTGCTGTTGCCCTTTGATCCCTTCAGCCACTTGCTGATTAATTGTTTCGAGCGTTGAGCTGCTGCTACCAACCTCACTGGTTACCGATTTGATTTGCCCTACCAATGTTGTCAAAGCTCGTTGCATATCGTTTATAGAGGATGATAAAGCACCTATTTCATCCGTATTACCTGTGGTAAGCGGCATAATATCTAAACGGCCTTGGGCAATGTTTTCCGCTTGTGCAGCTACCAACTTTAAACGTTTCGATATAGAGCTTCCCAACCGCCACGCAATCACAACACTAATGGCAATTGCAATAAGAGTAATCACCACCAGCACTTTATTGAGTAAATCTAGTTCGTTCTGAATTTTGTTCATTGCACGTGATGTATCATCCCTTTCTTCATTCGCGCCTAATTCCAGCATATCCTCTAGTTTAGATATATAGCGCTGTTCAACATCAATTAAAGTCCTGAGCTTATCTTCCATAGATGCAGTTGAATTAATTATCTTTTGATTAGACATGTATAATACGGCATCAATTAAACTTTTTATTTCTGCCATAACTCGTCTATCTGCGGGCTTTTTAGATTCTAATTTATACAATTGATCGTAGTAGTCTAATAACTCATTTTTATCTTTATTATAAGTAAGAATGGCGCCATCAACATTGTTTACTATTGCATACAAAGCCGTATTTACATCGCCGAGCTCATCGATAAGCTGCATGTAAACAAATGCACCTGGCACGTCGTCACGTGCAACTTCTTTTGTTACGTCTGATATCTGAATTTCTTTAATAATTACAAAAGCAGAAGTGCCAGAAAGTAAAAACAATACTGCAAAAAATGCAGCATAGAATTTTTGAACTATAGTAAGATTCATGTTTACAACCTTAAATAAACTGCATGTCCGTTGCATTTTTCTTTTCACCACCTAAGTAGGGAAAAGTGTAATGATATTGGTAAGTTAAAAATAATTATATCTTGAAGGGCTTAAAAATTACAACTTTTTTATTAGTACATAAGCACTATGCCCATGTATCAAGGTGTTTGTCGCTTTCAGGGTCTTGATTGTTGCTAATTTGTTTGTTTTTTGCATCTATGTGCTGTTTTTTCTTTTTCATTTCTTCTTTTTTTGCACGCTCTAATTTTACTCTATCAATTGCACTTTCTTGTACCCCAGCTATATAAAATGATGGTTTATGCTGAACTTCTAAACGAACAATGTTAAACAACAATGGTTTAAGTGCATCCATTTGATTCACCTCTTACCGTTTACCTTAACTTATTATCGGCAGTTATAAGATATACTAAAGCTTATATAAAAAAAGCTTGCGTTACTTTCTGTAAATATGTTTATCTATATACGTAATCAAATACTAACGAAGAGTTAACCATGTTCAATACTATGACAGCTATACATCACCATCATCATTCACCGGGATAACCTGTCAGGTATTTCGCTGGTGGGTTATTCCTAAAAGGAACCTCCGGCGAGCAAAAAATCATAGCTTATTTTCGCCCCGAGGTTCCCTCGGGGTTTTTAGTTTTATAACTTAAGGAAAATAAATTATGAGCAACACAAATAGACTACGTATCGCAATTCAAAAATCAGGCCGTTTATCAAAAGACTGCCAAGACCTTTTAAAACAAATTGGCGTTAAACTTAATTTACGTGAACAGCGTTTAATTGCGCACTCAACCAACATGCCTATCGATGTATTACGTGTGCGTGATGACGATATTCCAGGTTTAGTGATGGACGGAGTATGCGACCTCGGCATTGTTGGTGAAAATGTCCTTGTAGAGTCTCAAGCCGAAAGACAAAATCAACAACAGTGCGCTGATGTAATTAAGCTATCCAAATTAGATTTTGGTTATTGCCGCTTAGCACTTGCGTGGCCACAAGAATTAGGTGAGCAATCAAAATCATGGTTTGAAGGTAAAAGAATAGCGACAACATACCCAGAAATATTAAAGCAATATCTTAAGCGTGAAAATATAAATGCAAGCGCTGTGATGCTTACCGGGTCGGTGGAAGTAGCACCAAGAGCTGGTTTGGCTGATGCGATCTGTGATTTAGTCTCTACAGGCGCGACGCTAGAAGCCAATGGTTTAATGCAAGGAGAAACAATTTTAGAGTCTAACGCTTGCCTTATTCAAAACCCATCACTTCAAGATCCTGAAAAATTAGCTTTAATTGAAAAGTTAATGCCGCGCTTGAAAGGCGTAAAACAAGCAAAAGAAAGCAAGTACATTATGCTCCATGCACCAAAAAACAAGCTCGACGAAGTTTGTGCTCTGCTACCAGGCACTGGTCAGCCAACTTTACTTGCCCTGGCTGGCAGCGATGAATACGTCGCATTGCATATGGTCAGCAGTGAAACTCTATTCTGGGAAACCATGGAAGAATTAAAAACATTGGGTGCAAATTCAATTCTCGTTATGCCAATTGAAAAAATGATGGAGTAGGCACGTGATCCGTTGGAACGACTTGACGTCACAACAGCAGCGAGGCGCTCTAATGCGCCCAGCTGTATCAGCCAGTGCAAGTATTGAAGCCACTGTTAATAACATAATTGAGCAAGTCAAACAGCTCGGTGATGCGGCACTTATTACATTTGCTGAGAAATTTGATAAACGCAATAATGTGAGACTTATTGTCCCGCAAGATGAGATAGATAACAGCGCACACGCGTTATCGACGGAACTGAAGGCGGCAATTGATACCGCATATAACAATATTAAAATGTTTCACCAAGCACAACGACCAAAAAACATCGAACTGGAAACTACGGCAGGCGTACTATGTGAGCTTCGTTATCAGGCAATTGATGCTGTTGGTCTTTATGTGCCAGGTGGCAGTGCACCTTTGCCTTCATCTGTGTTAATGCAAGGTGTTTGTGCGCAACTTAGTGGCGCAAATACAATTGTTCTCGCGACACCTGTAAATGGTGATAAACGCATTGATCCAGCTATCTTATATGCCGCTAAATTATGTGGCATCACGACGGTTGTTGAAAGCGGTGGAGCGGGTGCGATTGCAGCAATGGCGTTTGGAACAAATTCAGTGCCTAAAGTAAACAAGGTTTTTGGCCCCGGAAATAGTTATGTCACTATGGCAAAGCAATTGCTAAGTCAAAACCAACCTGGATTCGCAATTGATATGCCCGCAGGCCCTTCAGAAGTACTGGTCATTGCCGATCAGCGTGCTAATCCTCAGTTTATCGCTGCAGATCTTTTATCTCAAGCAGAACACGGCCAAGATTCACAGGTAATTTTACTCTGTAATGATCAGGAAACAATTAACCAAACTCAGCAAGCTATCAGTTCACAACTTTCATGCCTGCCTCGTGCAGACATCGCAAAAGCAGCAATGAAAAATAGCAGTTTGATATTAGTTGATTCAATCGAGCAAGCTTTCAAAATTTCAGCAGAATATGGGCCTGAACACTTAATCTTACAACTCAAAGAGCCTCAGAAATACTTAGACTTGGTTACCAATGCCGGTTCTGTATTCGTGGGAGACTACACACCAGAATCTGCAGGGGATTACGCATCTGGCACCAATCATGTGTTACCGACTTATGGGTATAGCAAAGTTTATTCTAGCTTAAATCTATTAGATTTCTTTAGAACATATACGGTCCAAACAATATCGAAAAAAGGGCTTAAGTCATTAAGTACGGCGATACTCCCCCTTGCGAAGGCCGAGGGGTTAGACGCTCACGCCTATGCCGTAAAAGTAAGATTGGAGCAATTAGAAAATGACGAATAAACCAGCAGAAGCAACCTTGTTGCCTGACAACATAGCAGCATTGACAGCTTATAGTTCAGCTAAAAGCGAAAAAATATCGGGCAATACTTGGCTAAACGCGAATGAAAGTCCGTATACGAAAGAGGCGTGCATCGAGATTAGCGCCTTAAATAGATACCCAGATCCACAACCTCAAGGTGTTATCGATGCCTATTCAACTTATGCAAGTGTGGACTCTGATCAGGTCATTATGACCCGAGGTGCAGATGAAGGTATTGAACTCTTAGTACGTACATATTGTGAACCGGCAAAAGACCGTATATCTCTGTTCTTACCAACCTATGGGATGTATAAAGTCACTGCCGATACCCACAATGTTCAAATTAACAGCTTATCTCAAGACTTATTACTTAATGGTGAAGTAAAAGACATCATTAATGCTGTATCAGGTAGTAAGCTAGTGTTTATATGTAACCCTAATAATCCAACAGGTGCAGTCACCTCTGTAGAAAAGATTGCTGAACTTACTAAAGCACTAGCAAATAAAGCCATTGTTGTTGTTGATGAAGCGTACATTGAGTTTTCTGAGTCATATTCTTGTGCATTATTAATCAAAGACTTTAATAATCTAGTCGTATTGAGAACCTTGTCAAAAGCATTTGCATTAGCGGGTTTGCGTACCGGCTTCATGTTAGGCGCCAAAAATACACTCGCTCCGGTTCGTAAAGTAATCGCGCCCTACCCAGTTTCAACTGTTGTAGCGCAAATTGCCGCCAATGCATTATGCAGCGACGCAATTACACAAATGCGACGCCAAGTAGTGATCTTGAATAAAGCAAAAGCAACGCTCATAGATTGGTTGGAGCAATCTCCCGCAGTGTCGAAAATACTCAGTGGTGAAGGCAACTTCGTTACTTTGCAATTAAAAGACAAAGCACTTTTAACGTTTGCTACCAACACAGGTTTAATAATGAGGCCATTTAAGTTATACAACCAAGATAACTGGTTACGCATATCAATTGGTAATGAACAAGAATTAAAATCTGTAAAAGATTGGCTGAACGCCATCTCTGCGCAGGTGTAAGGAATTAATCATGAGTAGTCCATATTTATTCATCGACCGAGATGGCACGTTAATAGATGAGCCAGCAATAGACAAGCAAGTAGATAGCCTTGAAAAGCTCGTGCTGTTACCAAATGTGATAACAGCCTTGTTACAACTTCAAAATGCAGGTTACAAGCTTGTCATGGTATCTAACCAAGACGGGCTTGGCACTGATAGTTTCCCAACTGCTGACTTTGATATTGCACAAGACAAAATGATGGAGATCTTTGAAGGAGAAGGCATACGTTTTGAAGACGTTCTCATATGTCCGCATTTTGACGAGCAAGCCTGTCAATGTCGCAAGCCTAAAACCGGCTTACTGACCGATATTATGCGCTCTGGCAAAGTGGATCTTGCTAAATCTTATGTGATTGGGGATCGTCAAACCGATATAGGTCTTGCCGAAAACTTATGTATTGAAGGTATTTTGTATGAAGGAAGCTGGTCCCACATTGTCACACAATTAACGACGTTAAATAGGCAAGCGATTGTAAGCCGTAATACAAAAGAAACACAGATCAGCGTATCAGCCAACCTAGACCAAACAAAAAATGGCGAAATTTCGACTGGTCTAGGATTTTTTGACCACATGCTAGACCAAATAAGAACGCACGCCAATATAGGCTTGAATATTATCGCTAAAGGTGACTTACATATTGATGAGCATCACTTAGTAGAAGATGTTGGCATTGCTTTGGGGCAAGTGATAAAACAAGCACTTGGTACAAAATCACAGATTGCCCGATATGGATTTTCACTCCCAATGGACGAATGTAAAGCCGAATGCCAGCTAGATTTGTCTGGGCGGGCGTCATTTGTACTCAATGCCAATTTCACACGACAGAGCACCGGCGATTTGGATGTGCAAATGGTAGAGCACTTTTTCAAATCTTTAGCAGACAATGCACAGTTTAGTCTAATTTTGTCGGTGTCTGATGGAAATTGCCACCACCAAGTTGAAGGGTTATTCAAAGCGTTTTCACGCGCTTTAAGAATGGCGATAGCCCAAGATATAACCCAACAAACGGCAAGCTCTAAGGGGTGCTTATGATTGCAATTATAAATACTGGGTGTGCCAATATAAACTCTGTGCGGTTTGCCTTCGAGCGGTTGGGTGTTACCCCTGAAGTCATTACTGATCCTCAGCAATTGGTACACTTTGACCGTGCAATATTACCAGGTGTTGGCCATGCAAAAGTGGCAATGGAGCGCCTTACTAGCTCTGGGTGGAATGCGGCAATTGATGAGTACCAAAAGCCTTTAATGGGCATTTGCCTAGGTATGCAGCTACTTTGTGATAAAACCGCAGAAGGCGATATAAACTGTCTCGGTAAAATACCTGGCGTGATCTCTCAACTAGATGTGAAAGACTTAACTGCACCTCACATGGGATGGAATAATTTAAGCGAGTGTATCAAGCACCCTTTAACTGAAAACATCAATAGCGACGACCAGGTGTATTTTGTGCACAGTTTCGCGCATGCAGTCAGTTCAGTAACCCTTGCTCAGAGTGAGTATGGTCAGCGTTTTTCTGCAATCGTAGCGAAAGATAATTATGCAGGAATGCAATTTCACCCTGAACGAAGCGCTAAAATTGGCGCAACTTTGTTACAAAACTTTTTAAATTGGCAGCTGTAAAGGAATTTATGATGATCATACCTGCGCTAGATGTATTACAAAACCAGATTGTGAGGCTATATCAAGGTAAATACGATACCGCACAATTTTATCCGTTTCAGTTAGATGAACGACTGATGTCTTACCAACAAAGTGGTGCAGAAAAGTTGCACTTAGTCGACCTTGAGGGCGCCAGAGACCCTAAAAATAAACAGTGGCTGCAAATTCAAGCCGCGACCAGCGCGTTATCTGTACCCTATCAAGTCGGCGGTGGTATTCGTAGCTATGAAGATGTCAAGCAATGGCTTGACGCAGGAGCCGCACAAGTTGTTATTGGTTCGATGGCGGTCGATAAACAAGCAGAAGTATCGAACTGGATAAAAGAATTCGGGCCTGAGTACTTTGTTATCGCCCTGGATGTTAATAAAACTGAAAGTGGGTGGGCACCCGCGACACATGGGTGGCTTTCTGATGCGAAAGTCGATTTGTTCGAATTAATCGATTTTTATGCCAGCCTAGGCATTGCTGACTTTCTATGTACGGATATCAGTAAGGATGGCACGATGACAGGTCCATCATTTACTCTTTACGAACAACTGTGCAAGCACAATCCTGCTATAAAGGTTCAAGCTTCTGGTGGGGTAAGCTCATTAGAAGACATAGAAAAACTAGTCAAGATTGGCGTCAGCGGCATAATCCTTGGAAAATCGTTATTAGATAATGCGTTTACAGTTGAGGAGGCGCTAAAATGTTATCAAAGCGCATAATTCCCTGTTTAGACGTGAAGAATGGACAAGTTGTTAAAGGCGTCAAATTCAAAGGCCATGAAGTCGTCGGAGATATATTGGATCTTGCTAAACTATACAGTGAAGCTGGCGCTGATGAATTAGTATTCTATGAAATAAGCGCCAGTGTTGAAAAGCGCTTACTGGATGTAAATTGGGTAGAAAATATAGCGAGGCATATCGATATTCCCTTCTGTGTTGCTGGGGGCATTAAATCCGTTGCGGATGCTGCGAAAGTACTCGAGCAAGGCGCAGATAAAATAAGTATTAATAGCCCTGCCATTGCCCGACCAGAGCTTATTAAGGAATTACATGATGAGTTTGGTAAACAATGCGTCGTGGTAGGTATAGATAGTTTTTATGATGAACAATCAGATGAATACTTGGTCTATCAGTTGACTGGAGATCCAAATGCGTCTAGCCGTACACGCTATAAAACCCAAGATTGGGTTAGGAAAGTCCAAGAGCTTGGCGCAGGTGAAATCGTATTAAACTGCATGAATCAAGATGGCGTAAGAAAAGGTTATGATAACGACCAGTTAAGCCAAATTCGAGCAATATGTGACGTACCTCTTATCGCTTCTGGCGGCGCTGGTACCATGCAAGACTTTGCCGACGTATTTACAAGCAGTCACGTAGATGGCGCTTTGGCCGCTAGTGTATTCCACAAAAACATAATAAATATAAAAGAGTTGAAGCAATTTTTAGCCACTCAAAATATAGCGAGCAGATTATGCAATTAACACCAACCAACATTTCAAAACTAGATTTTGAGAAAGCAGAATTATTACCGGCTATCGTTCAACACGCCACATCAGGTGTGATCCTCATGCAAGGATTTATGAACAGCGAAGCAATAAATGTAACGTTAGAGAAAAAATTAGTCACCTTTTATTCTCGCTCAAAACAGCGTTTATGGACTAAAGGAGAAGAGTCTAACAATGTGCTCAATTTAGTGAGTGCGCATACTGATTGCGATCAAGACTCCATCTTAGTGCTTGCTATTCCTGAAGGACCAACTTGCCACTTAGGAACTCAAAGCTGTTTTGGAGAAGCAAAACCTGCCCTCGGGTTTTTAGCCGAATTAGAACAAGTGATTGTATCTCGTAAGCAAGATGATCCTAAGACAAGCTATACTGCTTCATTATTTGCCAAAGACATCAGTCGAAGCTGCCAAAAAGTAGGAGAAGAAGGTGTTGAAGTCGCATTAGCTGCTATGAAGGCAGACAAAGATGAACTAGAGAATGAATCTGCTGATTTACTTTATCACTTGCTGGTGTTGTTACAACGAAGTGAAACTGATTTGTCGAGTGTTATAAGTTGCCTACAAAGCAGGCAGAAATAACACTATTCTGTTCTTTACGGTTTACCATGGTATGCTTGCTAAAAATAGTTAAGGACCTCACCATGGTAAAACCTCTTCACTGCGCTTTTGCTTTTGTTATTGGTTTAACTGGCTGCAATTTATTATTGTTTGTAGTAACAGCAAAAATAGATAAAAGTACTTTTGGCATTTTAAACTTGAGATCTCACTGAAATGAGTAATATTGTTCCCCCCATTTTTTTGATTAATTTAGATCAGAGCACACAACGTTTGAAAGCCTGCTCGGATAGACTAAACCAACAAAGCTTGAGCTTTGAGCGAATCTCGGGAGTATATGGTAAATCCCTCAGTTATGATGAATTACATCGCCATTATAGTACAAATTTAAATAGCAAAAAATACCACCGAGCACTTAGTCAAGGGGAAATTGGTTGCTATTTGAGTCATAGAAAGGCTTGGCAAACCATCGTTGACCGTAAACTTGATTATGCCATTGTAATCGAAGATGATTTCAAACTTGTAGGAAACCTACATGATGTTTTTAATACGATCAAAAACCTCAATTTCGATTGGCAACTCATTAAGCTTGCAGCCTATGAAAACCGAAAAAAGCCGATTGCATACTCACAAAAATTAAATGGTCTGTTTAGTCTTGTAATTCATAAAAAAGCCATGACAGGATGTTGCGCTCAAGCGATTAGTTTAGAGGGCGCAAAAAGACTTCTTGAAGCCTCTGAGCAATTTGCCAGACCTGTAGATACTGATATACAGCATATCTGGGAAACTGCAGTGCCAGTTTATTCGATAATGCCCTACTATATTGAACAAGCGGGTGAATTTGAAAGTGATATAGCTAAAGCGTCGAGTAGCACACCTGTTAAAAAGCATTTTTGGAAGCGAAAGTGGCATCAGTTTCAAGAAAAACGACTAAATATGATAGCCACTCGCGACGTAATTAAAGCGCTGAAAGAGCGGACCTAAAATTGGTGTATAACACCTATCCACTTTGTGTTAATAATAAAATTTACAGGGATAAATTGAATTTACAGTGTTTTTATACTCTTTCCCTGGATCATTATGTACAATCGTTTTATTTTGAAATTCTCATTGTATTTTTTCAATCAATAGTAAGTCAAAGAGCAACTTTAGTTTAAAGTGCCCTTTGACTATTTAAAATAATTTATTTTACAGTATACCAGTATTGGTCATCTGAAAACTTTTCCCAATCCCAAATAACCACATCAGCCCCATGGCTACCTGATTTACCCTTAGGGTCTAATACATAGCCCTTAGAGGTATTAATGAGTAAATTACCATCTATTCTCCAGTATTGGTCAGTGTTAAACTCACAGTTCCAGATACCTACATTTTCCCCTTTACTTCCATTTTCACCACGAACATCTAAACATAGGTCTGATGCCGCATTTTTTATTCTAAAGGAACCACCGAGTTTAATACTCTCCCACGTTCCCAAAGGTTCAATATACCATTTTTGATCTAGGGTATTATCACAGGTCCAAAGCTGTACATCACTTCGTTTAGCACCTGAAGTACCCTGTGGATCTAAACAGAGACCTTGAGCTGAATTCCTAATTTCAACTTGCGAGAATTGTTGAAATTCTAAACGCTCTGTTGCCGCATTTGAAAGCGAAGAAAAAACAGCTGAACATGAGAGTATTGAAAAAGCAATTTTTTTAAATGCATATTATTATCC
>NZ_JAGJEF010000189.1:0-1316 GCF_018100875.1 Pseudoalteromonas sp. MMG012 | reverse complement strand
TTTGGTGAACGTGATGAGTGATTGGGTGGGCTTAGGCACAGTGCTTGGCAACTTGCTTGATGATGTTTTTACGTCTGACGAAGAGAAGATGCAGCTAAACAATGAGCTAAAGCGCATCGACAATTTAATTGTCAGCGAGCGTTTGCAGCTCGAAAGCAAAGTGATTGAGCTACAGGGCCAAGTGCTTGCCGCCCAATCTCAAATTATCACTGCTGAAGCACACGGCGAAAGCGCATTACAACGCTGCTGGCGACCTATCACCATGCTCACGTTTCTAGTGCTCATTATATGTGACTCATTCGGTTTACTGGCGTTTAGGCTCAGTGAGCAAGCGTGGGAACTGTTGCAACTCGGCATAGGTGGCTATGTGATTGGGCGCACCGTTGAGAAAGCCGCACCCAGCGTTAAAAGCATGGCGACTTCAGTAATTCAAAACATAAGGAAACCAAGCAATGGATGAAGCCGACAGAGCGCAAAAAATCATTGAAGAGTCGATGAATCGAAAGCTTGCTGAGCATAGCAAAAAGTTTGCGGGCCCTGACATTGATTTAGACGAATGCGAACGTTGCGGTGCTGAGATACCAGCCGCGAGAAAAGCCGCAATTCATAACTGTACAACATGCGTTCATTGCCAAGCATTGATTGAACGCGAACAAAGATTATTTAGGACGTAATCATGTATGAGCTTTTTCAGAAGTGGCAAACAGTCATTGTATGGGCGCTCGGTGTAATGGGTGTATTCATCATGGCATTTTTGTATGTGCGATTCCCCTCACGCAAAGAGTTTAATAGTTACAAAGTCACTGCACAGCAGCAAGTAAGCGACACGCAAAGCAATGTACAAGAACAACTCAGCAAACACAAAACAGAGTTACACGAGCAACTAGGCGCTCATAAAAATGAACTGCAAGAGCAACTAGCAGAAGTTAGACGCGGCGTTAGCGATGATGTACGCGAGCTTGAACGGCGCATTGAAAAAATGCCCACAAGTGATGACTTACACGACCTCGAATTAAAAATTGAACGACTAAACACCAACATTGAATCGGTAAAGCCTGGGCTGAGTAATGTACAAAAGCTTACTGACTTGCTGATGGAAAACGAACTAAGAGAGAAGCGTAATGAGTGAAATATTAATAACCCTGTTTGCCCTAATTGGCGTAGGTTTTGGGCTAGGTATTGGGGCTTATTTTGGCGTTACCGTCGTCAGCGTAATAGGCACTTTAATCGAATTTATTTCTTACAAAATAAATAACAGCATCATTAAACTCAGAGGTAAACACAATGCCAATTCTTGATGTACAAGCTGAACACCA
>NZ_JAGJEF010000188.1:0-1375 GCF_018100875.1 Pseudoalteromonas sp. MMG012 | reverse complement strand
TAATAACACCAAAGTTAAAACCATCAACTACACAATATCCCTGTCAGATATTACATTAACCAAACTTAAAAACCCTGTACATGCAATTTTATCTGGTGGCAGTGATACCGGCGCAGCAAATGAATTTATCTATGGAGTATACAGCGCAAAAATAAAATATGGTATTTCGTTTTATGATGAATATGCTAAAGAAATCACACTAGGAGCAGGGTTTGAAACCGACCTGTTTAGTGCAGAAACAAATGTCAAAAAGTCTTCAAGTAGCCAAATTTCATCTAAATATAAATTTGAGAGTGTGGCACCTGTTCAAATAGGCTTTTTAAAGCGAAATATTGCCAGTATTAACCGGATCCCAACATCATTGAAGCTTGCGCTCGATCCTAATAATGCAAATTTAATAAATATAACTTGGAAGGCTGTCGAAAATGCAAGCTACTACAATATATTTCAATCAGAGACCGCGGGGATTAATGCCAACTCCACTTCTACATACAGTCAGAAAATAACTGTTGAGGATCCATTTTATACCTTTGAAGGTGCGCCAAATCAATCATATTATTTCAAAGTGTCTTCCACAGTTAATCGCCAAGAAAGTGAAACTGGGCTTGAAGATGGCATTCAAACAATCCCTGGAGATGAAACACCACCTGGTGATGGGCCAATTGATGGCGGTGGAAACAGTAAACAACCTGAAGTAGAACCGAATAATGATATAAATTCAGCACAAGAGATCCGAGCAGGCGTTGTATCAGGTCAAAAAACAACGGCGCAAGATTATAATGATGTGTTTAAGCTCATTCCTTCAAAAACAGCTTTAGATTTCAAAGTTATCCATGAAAAGCAATATAGTGCAACAAGTGATTACGATATTTATATATATAACCACAATGAAGAGCTTATCCACTCTTTCCCATCATATAATGGAGAAAATGATCAACATATTATTGGTGTAAAAAAAAACAAGCCGGTATACATAAAAATGAATATGAAAAATGACACCACGATTAACGATAGATATAACCTCGAACTCGGATTTTTAAATTATAATTATGAACTAGAGCCTAATAACGCTTTGTCTGATGCTAACTTGCTTCTCAATAACACAACAAAGCGTGGCTCTCGGAGTTTCAGAAGCGACTATCGCGACTACTATTACATCAATACCGAATCAAACACGCTACGTGTTAAGTTCACTCACTCAGATAAGCTGAGCGCATCAAGTAATTATACAATCTACATTTACAATGCAACCGAAGAGCAAATAAGTAAAGTAAAGGCTGAAAATGGAATGGACGTTGACTTTAATATTGGTGTTGAACTAAACAGTCGAATATATATTCGCGTTGACATAGACGGCGATAACGCTAGAGATATT
>NZ_JAGJEF010000187.1:0-1386 GCF_018100875.1 Pseudoalteromonas sp. MMG012 | reverse complement strand
TGGTGCGCTTAATCAGCAAGCCAACCAGTTAGCATGTCTATTACGTCAGGAAGGATTACAACAAGGAGAGGCTGTAGGTATTTTATTGACACGCTCGGTGAATATGGTCGTGGCTTTACTGGGGGTGCTAAAAGCGGGGGGAACATACATACCGTTGGACCCGAACTATCCTAGAAGCCGTTTAGATCACATCATCGAAGATACTGCGTTGCGACAGGTTATTAGTCAAAGTAACACCCATGAGTTACTCGCTTTAACGGGCATAACGCAGTGGCTATTAGATGACAATCAGCTACAACAACAATTGTCGCAGTATCCAACAACTAACTTAGCAAGAAACGTCAATGCTAACAGTGCACAAAATTGTTACCTGATTTATACCTCAGGCTCAACAGGCAAACCCAAAGGGGTATCGATAGCGCATCGAAATGCCATGGCAATGGTGCAATGGGGTGGAGAGTTTTATCAGCAAGATGAATTAGCGGGT
Source organism: Pseudoalteromonas sp. MMG012 (assembly GCF_018100875.1). NCBI lineage: Bacteria > Pseudomonadati > Pseudomonadota > Gammaproteobacteria > Alteromonadales > Pseudoalteromonadaceae > Pseudoalteromonas > Pseudoalteromonas sp. MMG012. The sequence goes on along the minus strand of NZ_JAGJEF010000187.1, from coordinate 899 downwards.
GTCCTGGCAAGTACATCATTGAACTTTGACCTATCAGTATTTGAATTATTTGTGCCACTGAGCTTTGGCGGCAAAGTGATAGTAGTGGAAAATATTTTGAGTTTACTGAGCGAAGATATTGCAGGTATTCGTTTGGTGAATACGGTGCCATCAGGCATTGATGCATTAGTATCAGCACAGCGATTGCCAAGCAGCGTTGTGAGTGTCAATTTGGCGGGTGAGCCGTTGAAGAAAGTGCTAGTAGAGACCTTATTTGCAGAGCATAGTTTACGCCGCGTAGTGAATTTATATGGGCCATCAGAAGATACGACGTATTCAACTTATTATGAGATGACTTCGGCACCAAGCAAAGAGCCAAGAATAGGAAAGCCCATTGCGAATACGCAAGTGTATGTATTAGGGGCGCAAGAAGAGCTGTTACCTTTGGGTGTAACAGGAGAGTTGTATTTAGGGGGCGCAGGTGTTGCGAATGGATATTTTAATCAAGCAGAGCTAACAGCATCACGTTTCGTGAAGAATCCTTTTAGTCATGAAGCAGATTCGCGATTATATAAGACAGGGGATTTAGTACGTTACGATGAAGAGGGACAATTGTGTTTTATAGGCAGGACAGATGAGCAAGTTAAAATACGCGGGTTTCGAGTAGAAGTAGCAGAGATAGAACATCATTTAAATGAGCATAATTCAGTATTAGAGGCCATTGTCCTGGTGACGCAAGGTTCGAACGAGCAACAGTTGCAGGCATATGTAAGAACGGATGAGGAAGAAACAGGGTTAGCGCAACAACTGAGATCACATTTATTAAGCGCACTCCCAGAATATATGGTCCCGAGTCGGTTTGTGTTTATGGCTCAATGGCCATTGTCAGCAAATGGTAAAATAGACAAGCAAGCCTTAAA